>SEDW01000324.1 GCA_004193325.1 Pseudomonadota bacterium
AGCATCTTCATTTCAGAATGCTTTTGCAAAAGGTCCTCGCGAATCGCTTCGCGCATTTCCTTGATCAAACGGTGTTCATGATCAAGCTCACGCAGCATCGTCACCGATGCCGGGCTTTCCTGCTTGCGGCGAAGCGCCACGAGCACGAGTGCCACGAGAACAAAATCGACAGCGATGAGGACGAAGAGTAGCGTCTGATTCATATCCACTCCAAAATGGAAAAAAAGCTGCTGATCGAGATCAAACAGCTTTTCTTGGATTAACCCTCTTGCAAGAAGGCTTTGAGGACCTGCTCATCGACTTCGTCCATATTCACGGTACGAGCGAGGAGAATCTTTTTCTTGCCGCGTTTTCCGACTTCTTCCGAAGAGACGACTTTGACAAGGATTTTGAAGTTATCAGGAGTATCGATTCGGCTGTAGTCGACGAAACGGCGTTTACGTTCCCAATAGTCAGGAATGTTGACGAAGATCTTCAGAAGATCTCCCTCTTCGTATTCGTGGGACACGCGAAGCTGCATTCCGAAAGGACTAATGTGAACCGTTTGAGCTTCTTCCTCACCGGCTTCAGCGCTAATGCCGTATTTCGCAACGCCAACCGCAAGGCGACGGTTCGAACGCGGATACTTCTTGACCATATCCTCATTGAAAATAAGGAGTGCGAGGTCTTCGTTTTCCTGGTTGGAAACTTTTTCTTTCATCTAAACTTCCCCCTATCTTATTTCGCTGCGCTGGCTTTTTTCAGAGACGACTCGATTTTATCGAGTTTGTCTTTCAAGGCTTGGCCGGTAAATGGCTTCACGATGTAGTTACTCACACCCGCCTTCACCGCTTCGATGATGTTTTCCTTCTCGGCTTCCGCAGTCACCATGAGAAAGGGGAGGTGCTTCAACTTTGCGTCGGCGCGAACCGCTTTGAGGAGTTCGAGTCCGGTCATGTTCGGCATGTTCCAGTCGGACACAACCATCTCATAGTCCATTTCCGCGTTGAGCATGCGCAGTGCCTGCTCGCCGTCTTCGGCCTCAGTGAAGTTGGTATAACCGTTTTGCTTCATGAGGGTCTTCACTATGCGGCGCATCGTAGGAAAGTCGTCTACGATCAAAATCTTAAGGTCCGGTTTAAGAATCGACATCGTCTAGGGCTCCTGCAAATTCTCAGTCAGTAAGGATGGGCTTGAGTTTAGACCTTAGCTTTTCCACCGCTTGAGTGTGGAGCTGGCTGACCCGTGATTCCGTTACTTCGAGAATCCGGCCAATTTCTTTAAGGTTCAAATCTTCGTAGTAGTAGAGGGAAAGAACGAGTTTTTGCTTCTCAGGAAGTTCATCGATGTGCTTAACGAGCAGATCGCGGATACCCTTACTTTTGAGCTGCGTGAAAGGGTTCTTCGAGGAAACGTTTTCAAGGCTTTCCAGGAGACTCTTGCGGTCGTGCTGGTTAGGACCTGAGAGTTCGTCGATAGAAAGGAGGGTGACCGCCTTAACCTTCGAAACCATATCGTAGTATTCATCGAGCTGAATGCCAAGAGCACCTGAGAGCTCCTCGTCACTTACCGCTCGGCCGAGCTTTTGTTCGAGTTCGGCATAAGTTTTCTCGATCTTCTTGGCTTTGTCACGAACCGAACGAGGAACCCAGTCCTGCGAACGAAGTTCATCCAAAATCGCACCCCTGATACGGAATTCCGCATAGGTTTTGAATTTGTTGTCTCGCGAAGGATCGTATTTTTCGATCGCATCCATGAGGCCGATAACACCGGCACTGATGAGATCGTCGATATCGATGTTGGATGGCAAGCGCGCTGCAATGCGTTGCGCCACGAAGCGAATCAATGGAGCATAGTCCATGATCAGCTGATCGCGGAGTTTCCCGTCGACGCCTTTGGTATCCTGCTTATATCTCTTTACAAGACCTTTCATACGGAAGCATCTCCCCTACCAGGCAAGTTTCAAAGGGCGCGCAGCGCACCAAAGTTTGGGAAAAGCAGGTCACTGAGACCACGACCGTTGTCGCTGTGAGACTCATTTACCAGGCTTTCAATCGTCTTTCTCGTAATCTCGTTCCAGGCTTGACCGGGGAGCGTATGCTGCACCTGATCGTCGGCCACTCGCTGCATCATCACGCTGCGGTGCACAACTGGATCCTTTGGGACCGTCCCTGCAAAACCCAGCTCAAAGTTTAAAAAGCGTTTGGCGACGTCGGCGAGATTTTGATAAACCTTGTGACCTTGCGCTTCAGAAACCGACTGGTTGGCAATGAGACTGATGCGTCTCTTGCCATATTTTTCACACATCACTTTGACGAATGCATAAGCATCGGTTTGTGCATGTGGCTCAGGAGTCGTTACTAACATGATAGCATCGGCGACCGAATTGAGGTGCAGCACAGACTCGGCAATTCCTGCACCGGTGTCTATGAACAAAACATCGTACGCCTGGGCAATTTCGTTGATTTTATCAAGCAGCCTGATGCGTTGGGATAATTTGAGGTCGGCGAGACCGGCGAATCCAGAACCGGAAGGGATGATTTTGAGTCCCAGCGGTCCATCGAGAAGAGTATCTTCAATCTCGACTTCGCCATCTAATACGTCTTGAATATTGTAGCGAGCCTTGAGTCCAAGGACAATGTCCACGTTGGCGAGACCGAAGTCACCGTCGAGGAGAAGAGTCTTGTAGCCCATGCGGCGGGCAGCGAGTGCCATGTTTACGGTTGTGACGGTTTTACCCACACCCCCTTTGCCGCTTGCGATACTGATGATGATTGGTTTTTTCTGCGAGAAGTTCATAGGGCTCTTTGTGACTCCAGGAATTATAAACCGAAGATACGTTCCACAACTCTTTCACGACTCGCACGTTCGAGATCTTCCGGAACGTTGCCGCCCACCCCGAAGTAGCTCAAAGGCATCGACCAACGAACGCAGATATTGAAGATCTCACCGTAGGACCAGCATTCATCAAGCCGGTTGAAGACGATGCTCTGAAGGCCCAGTGGAGAAAAGCCACGGACCATGCGATCCATCTGCTCTTCCTTCTCGGTGATGCTCAAGGCGAGATGGAACTGAACGGGGAGATCAAGATCCTTGAAGGACAAGAGATCTTTGAGGTCATCCTTGGAGCGCGGACATTGAGATCCGGTATCAACGATACAAAGGTCCCAGGACTTATGCTTGGCGAGGACTTCAGGGAGTTCCTCAGGGCGTTCAATGGCTTCGAAGGGGATGTTGAGGACGCGGGCCAAGACGCGGAGTTGTTCTTTCGCTGCAAGTTTTCTTGTATCGGCAGACACAAGGATCAGCTTTTGTTTGCCGATGTAAGCAGCTGCGATTTTGGCGACGAGGCTACTCTTGCCGCTACCGGCAGGACCGACGACGACGTTGACAACCTGTTCACCAGACGTGGAATTCCAGAGTGGTGCGACCTTAATCTTCTTCATCATCCAGCGAATCGCATGGCCCTGATAAAAGTTAAAGCTCTGCTCGCCATCATCTTCACTCGTATTCTTGAGGCTCTTAAGATGCTCCGCGAGGCGCAGCTGCTCCGATTCCTGAACACTCATCAGGCTCAGGCGCTGAAAGACTTTCGCCATTGGCGCTGACATATTGTGCATGAGGTGGTCAGGCTTTTGCTGACTCAACTCAAAGACCATGCTGCGGAGTTCATGAAGGCCGGAGTCAAGACGAAAGAGATCTTGTCTCTTCGCCAAATCATCACTCATAGCCTTGATATTTCGCTCGATTGTTTTGAAGTAATCGAGCATTTCAAAGAGCATGTCGCGGTTGAGACTTTGATCGGGGGCGTTTGAAGTCGTTCCACCGTTTCTTTGAGTTTGCGTCGAGGAGCGGGCTGCTGTGACTTCGAAGAGTTTACCCTTCTTGCCACCCTCAGGCGATTTCTCGCGTGTGTTGAGGATGACCGCATCACTTCCGAAGTGAGTCTTGACCGCTTTAAGAGCATCTTTCATGGTAAAAGCCTCAAAGGTCTTGACGTCCATCGTTTCCTAACTCCTCAATTGATGCTTACGTTTCAGCTACCGAGCACAGATATTATAGGCTTACGATACCAATCGATTTCGTTTGAGTCCCTGCGGGGATTTCATCGAAGGCCAGGACCACGACCCCAGGTATAAAGCGATTCACCAGCTGACGAATATCCCAGCGGATATAAGAACCGCAAAGGATGATGGGCTGCGTGCCCGTCGTCTGGAAGGCTTCCAGAGCCTCAGCCACCCGGTTAAGGATTCGCTGGGCAATCTCCGGCTCGAGCATGAGTGAGGTCGATCCATCGTCACGTTGGTTGATACCAGAGGCAATGAGGTCTTCCACAGCTCGATCGAAGGTCACAACTACAAGTTTTTCGTCTGGAGTTAAGTACTTTCTAATGATACCACGGCCCAAAGACTTCCGTACATA
>SEDW01000325.1 GCA_004193325.1 Pseudomonadota bacterium
TTGGGTGTCAACGGCAGAGCACTGAGGCGCTCGATGTGAGTCGGCCACATATATTTCGGCAAAAAGCTTCGGAACGTCGTTTGAAGATCGGCCATGGTCAGGGCTTCATCGCTTACAAAGTAAAGGACAAGGCGCTGATCGCCCGGAGTGGGTTCCCAGACCTTCGCTGCGCAGGACCTGATGCGGGAATCTTTCGATACAACCGTTTCAATTTCCTCGAGTTCGATACGGTAGCCACGGATCTTGACCTGAGTATCAAGGCGAGCCTTGAACTCGAGTCGTCCATCGCTTCTCAGGCGAACGATATCCCCTGTCGCATAGAGCCGGCCGGCCTTGGAGAGACTGTGGGGAATAAATCGATCGCTCGTTTTGATCTCGTCTTTCAAATAGCCGTCGGCGAGAGAAGGACCGCCGATGAAGAGTTCGCCCCAGGCGCCAAGCGGCTGAAGTTGACGTTTGTCGTTGAGGATGAATGTCTCGTAGCCCGGCAAAGGGCGGCCGATGGTTATGGCGCCTTCGGCTGCCATAAGTTCGATCGTAGCCCAGACAGTGGCTTCGGTTGGACCGTAGGCATTCCAGAGGCGTCCGACCCGACTAAGCAGTCGTTCCAGTAGATCCCGTGGCAAAGCTTCGCCGCCTGTGATCGCCTGGACGTCTTTACGGCCTTTCCAGCCGCTATCTAATAGAATGCGATAGCCGCTGGGTGTCGCTTGCATGAAGCTGATGTTCTCGTCACGAATCAGCTTCGCGAGAGCGTCTCCGTCGGCCGCGTAAGCACTCTCAGCCAAGATCATGGTCGCGCCCTGAAGCACGGCTCCGAATATTTCGAGGATACTGATATCGAAGGTGACGGTCGTCAAAGCCAGACAGATATCGCTTTCTTTGAGCAGCAAAGATTTCTGAATGCCTTCGAGAAAGTGAATCGCCGCACCGTGGCTAATCTGGACCGCTTTCGGTGTGCCGGTCGAACCCGAGGTAAAGATCACGTAGGCCGGATCCTCCTTACGCACGACAGGTCGAGCGAAGGTGAAGTTTTTAAACGCTTCATCGTCGAGCGACTTGACGTCCGAGACGATCACGCAGGACGAAGATGGAAGAGGAAGAATATCAAGCCAGTCCTCCTGGGTAACGACAAGATTTAGATCAGCCTGTTCACACATGCTTTTCAGTCGGTCGCGAGGAGCATTGGGATCGAAGGGAACATAGGCTGCTCCCGCTAGCATAATGCCGAACATGCCTTGAATGAGTTCAATGGAGCGATCGCAGCAGAGCCCGATCCGGTCGCCGGCTTTCACGCCGCGGCGCAGGAGTTCAGCAGCGATGGCTGCAGATTTGTGAGCGATTCCATCATAGCTGTAGCTATCAAAGCCGCTTCGAATTCGCGATTTGGAATGTGTTTCGAGGCTCTTCCAGAGAGCTTCGGCCAGAGTCGTCTCGCCTGGACCGGCCCAGAGATTGGTCGTCGAGGGCTTGATGCGAGGCATCTGCTCGGCTGGGAAGAGGGTGTAGGCTTCCAGAGGAAGACTTGGGTTCGAAGCGCTTTGCGTCTGTAGACTCTTATAGATCTCAGCAAAGGATTGGACCGAATCCCGATTCCAGAGTTTGGTTCGGAAATCGATACCCATATCGAGTTTGCCTTCGCTCTTTTTCATCCAAAAGACGATATCGGTTGGGATGCCGTGGCCGCCGACAAAGATCTGTTCGATCTTAATGCCAGGCATTTCCATGACTCGCTCTGTGACGTCCTGATAGGAGAACATTGCAGTGAAAAGCGGCGTGCGACTTTCGTCACGCGGAACTTTTACTTCAGCCAGCAGAGTTTCAAACGGATAATCCTGATGGGCGAAGCCATCCATACAGACTTTTTGCACCTGTTTAAGGAGTGAGGCGAAGGACTGCGTAGGATCAATCTGGAAGCGCAGCGGAAGCACGTTGATGAAGAGTCCAAGGAGCGACTCAAACTCGGATCGGGTACGACCACGAACGGGTGTGCCGATGACGATATCGTTTTGTCCACTCAAGCGATGCAGGGTAAAGACCAGGACCGCCATCGCCAGCATGAAGGGTGTCGCTTCCTGAGACTTTGATTGCAGCTCAAAGCCCTGATTCGCTTCTTTCGACCAGGGCACGAGTAGAGTGTCACCCGCTGCTTCAAGCATAGCCGGGCGAGGATGATCGATAGGAAGATCAAGTGCATCGGGAACCGTTTTATAAAGGTCGGTCCAGTACTGATAGCTACTGCCGCGTGCCTCGACCTGAGCTCTTTGCCAGGCGCTGAAGTCTGCGTAGTTTGGAGTCATCGGCTTTTGAGTCGACAGGTCTCCCTTCAAAGCTTTCGCATAGAGTTCATTCATATGCGACCAGAAGAGGTCAAAGCACCAGCCATCCCATATCATGTGATGGACGTTGATAAAGAAGATATGCTTTTGCTCATTAATCTTATAGATCGCGAATTTGATGAGCGGCGCACGATCCAGATCGAAAGGAGTCGTCGCGACTTGTTCCATTTCCAGGACAGCTTTGGCCTGTGCCTCAGCGCCTGACATATCGCTGAGATCAATCAACGGGCAATCAATCTGCGAAAGATTTTTCATCGCCCGAATAGGCGCTCCTGATTCCAGGCCAAGCGCCATACTGAGTACATCGTGCGTCTCGCGAAGGGCATTCAAGGCACGGCCCCAGGCACTTCTATCGAAGGTGCCGTGCAAAATCCAGGCACCCGGAAGGTTATGGACTGGACCAGGACTCAGTTGCTCGACGTACCACATCCGCTCTTGAGCGAAGGAGAGGCGCGAATCGCTTGAGGCTGGAATCGCTTCGACTTTCACAGCCGTCTGAGCCATGACGTGATTGCTAAAGGCTTTGAATTTTGGAAATTGAAAAATATCGCGAAGCGTCAGCTGACAGGCAAATCTTTTATTGATCTGCGCCAGGAGCTGAATCGCGAGGAGCGAGTGACCTCCGACGAGGAAGAAGTCATCGTCCGAAGCCACTGTGCTGCGGCCTAAAGCTTTTTTCCAAAGTTCGGCGATCTCAGCAGCCTGGCCTGAAAAACTTTCGTTCGTGGCGGCATTTTCTGAAGACGCCGGCCGGTCGCTCAGAGGCGCTGGCAAAGCTTTACGGTCGATCTTGCCGTTAGGCAGAAGCGGGAGTCGATCCACTGCGACAAAACTCTGCGGAATCATATAGTCCGGGAGATGTTTGCCCATCGAGGCTCTCAGATCCGCAAGACGATCCCCATGGCTCCAGACGAGGTAAGCGACGATCTGCGGGTTGCCTGGACTGTCTTCGCGAAGAAGCACAGTACCAGCTCTCACGAAAGAATTCTCGAGCATGCTGCTCTCGATCTCACCGAGTTCGATTCGATAGCCGCGCAGTTTGATCTGAGCATCGACGCGACCCATGATTTCCAGTTCACCATCCGAATTAATGCGCCCGATATCACCCGTTTGATAGAGGCGATCTTCGCCATCGATGCCCGTGATAAATTTTTCAGCGTCGAGTTCCGGTCTTTGCCAATAGCCTTCAGCAAGGGCATCCCCGGCGATGTAAACCTCGCCCTTGATGCCCTGCGGCAAGATCTGGCGATTTTTATCGAGAATATGCAGGCGCGTGTTGCCGATCGGACGGCCCACAGTGATCGCTGCATCTGTCATGCGAATCTGTTTGGCAGTGACCCAAACCGTGGCTTCGGTCGGTCCATAGAGGTTCCAGACGGCAGCAGCTGTGGGCACGAGATCATTTCTTAAATCTGGAGGAAAGGCCTCGCCACCACATAATATGGTGAGGCTGGATTTCGCTTTCCAATCGAGACTCAATAGCATTCGCCATGTGGAAGGCGTCGCCTGCATGACATCGATTCTTTCCGACTCCAGGATCTTTGCCAGGACAAAGCCATCTTTTCGGCTTGTATCAGAGGCTAAAACGATTGTTCCGCGATTGAGGAGAGGCATGAATATTTCGAGGACCGCGATATCAAAAGACAAGGTGGTCACGGCGAGCAGACGCGCGTGGGTCTTATAACTCAGACGCTCCGTCATCATGAGAAGAAAGTTGACCACTGCGCGATGCCCGATGAGGACGCCTTTAGGTCGACCCGTAGAGCCCGAGGTGTAAATCATATACGCAGGATCAGTGGCGCTGACGCTAATGTCCTGAGCGATAGGAGCGTCCGCAGCCGATTCCCAAACCAATGTGGAATGGTCTGCCGGCAAGAGATTGCGGCTGCCTTCTTCGCAGAGAACTGTGCGCATTTTAGCGTCCTGGACCATGTAGTCGATACGGTCTTTGGGAAAACTCGGATCGAGCGGGACATAACTCGATCCAGCTCTCAGAATTGCGATCTGCGCCACGACCATTCGGGTGCTGCGGCTCAGACAAAGACCGATGCG
>SEDW01001383.1 GCA_004193325.1 Pseudomonadota bacterium
CGGTATAATCCTTGTTTGAGCCAAAGCGAGGCCGCTCTGGCGACTTCGATGAGCATCCGAGGAACAGAGCGAAGAGTGCAGCGCATGCGATGCTCGGAGTCTTCATGTGGATCCTCATGGTAAAGACGAAACTTGCCCTTTCTGATCGGTGTCTTAACAGGCTTATCCAATTAATTTTAACTTAAACCAAAAGCCTCATCTCTTGTCAGTGGATGTTCATAAAGTTTGCCAATCATATTAAGAATGCGCTTGTTCAGAAGGTAAGAATTCAAGCGCCGAGAAAATTTCATAGACCTTAGAAGACGAGATTACCGAGGCCACTTTTATAACAAATTGGATCAGGAAATGGGCCGACTGGCCAATCAACAGGGCGAGCGTGAGGACGAAGTAAAACCCACGAATTAGACAGAGCGTCTAAGCTGCGCCTTAAAAATTTTATAAAACATCGTACAGCTGTTTCTCTCTGGATCGATTCGCGAGGGAAATAGACGAGCTTCAAAGCCAGTGTCAGCATGATTTTTAGGTCACAATCAGGGGATGTCGAGGGAGGAAAATTTTGCCCGGATGATAGCCCACTGTGCTGAGTATCTCTCAAATTTTTCATGCGGAATTTGGCGAAAAGCTAAAATCGGAGACACTCATCGAAAAGGATGAGTCTCTATGCTTTTTAGGCTTATCGACATTCAAAAGGCCTTATATCTTCTTTGATTTATTGGATCTTTCGCAATCTGTTGCGTGCGATTTGCTGGATAAAATATTCAACAATGAAAATGGATAAACGATTGTTTCATTCACTCTCGCCTGAGATGTTTCTCCTCCAGTCCTTTCCCGTTTTTTAGCGTTTTTAATAAAACGCCGCATGTTCAGACAAATCCAAATTATCCTCCAAAACACGTATCACCTTAGGTGCTGAGAGCTGACGCGGGCCCCCATGGGGCCCTCATTTTTTGATAGATCCCACGGTCTTAAAAGAAAAATGCTAAGGTCCTAAGATTTCTCCGGCTTTGTCCGATCCCTTACCTATAAGAATTAGGCGCGGGAGTGGTTATGGCATTCGAGAGAAAAAGAGGATTGAAGTTGGGCCTGACGGCTCTGGCGATTCTCAGCAGCAGTAGCAGTGCATTTGCAGACTCGCTCGAGTTCAACACACTCTATCGCAGCCCCTACTTCCTTGGTCGCGGTGATACCGGTGTCGCCACTGCAGATGGCCACGAAGCGATCTTCTATAACCCAGCTGGTCTCGCGATCGGTAACGGCATCTATAAAGAAACGGTCCTCGTTTCTCCAAGCGTGCAAGTCTCCACTCAAACCAAAGATCTCGTTCGCCAGGCTCTGGTCGAAAAAGAAAACAGTGC
>SEDW01000326.1 GCA_004193325.1 Pseudomonadota bacterium
CCAACCTCTTTCATTGGAGTGGTATCGGCTTCGCTGGAAGCTGAGTCGCCGCTTTTTGCCTTCACAGCACTTTCTGCAGGTTCCTCGCAGAGCGGCACCGTGTAATTGCTGATGCCTAACTTCGATTTAAACGTGCGGCTGCTCGAACAGTACTCGTTCGAATAAGTCATGACACCTGCAGCGTAGACTCTCACCGTCAGGGCATAGGTGCGGTAAGGTTTGATCGGTACGACTTCGTTGAGCTTATAATTTTCGATGCTTCGGGTCAGAGTACCTTCGGATTCGACGCTGATGCTGATGCGTGAATACTTCGCCGCGCCGGAAGGCAGGCTCAACCCACTGATCTTCAGAGATGAAACATCGTTTGAATCGCTGGAGTTCAAGGGTTCTTGTTCCACGATCTTATCGCGAATCGATACGGTTGGGCGGTAGGTCTTGCAGCCTAAAACCGTACACGCAATAAGTCCAGCCGTGATGAGATTAAGGTGTCGCATTCTTATCACCACACTTACCTTCGAAATTATTCATCAAGATATCGAGTGAAGGATTGCCCACTTCGCCTTCCGGGCGGCGGTAGCGGACTTTTTCATCGCCGGTTTCGGCGAGAAGTACAGCTTCTTTGCCAATGAAGGCAAAGTATTGGATCGATGGAATCTGCGGACGAAAAATAAATCCCTCTGCCAGCTCCTGGCGACTCAAATTCAAAATTGCCTGATCGACTTCGCTAATATTGGCGATGTCCCCTCGCACGATCGTGCAGGTTTCTTCGCGATTCTCTGAATATTTTTTGGTGAGACCGCCGACCACTCGCTGGAGAACAGGGTCGCTATTATTCACTGCTGCGGTCAGGGGGGCGGGAGTCTTCACTTCCTGTTCGCCATCACTATCACTCGCTGTTCGGCAGGCGTAGGTGCTCAAGAGAATGACGAGAATGCTGCTGATGCGAAAAAGCATGGTATACCCCCAGCGAAAATATTCTCAATTTTAACACAGTTTATGTCCTTCGTAACCGGGCCGAAGTCCTGCTAAGACCTAAAGCTTGGAATCGGGGGAGGCATGTTTTTCAAATTTCTAATACCAGTTATCGCCATGATCCTTTTGAGAAATATCGGGATTTTAAGTGAAATGTCAGAAAGGGTGCTGGATGAATTCAATAAAGATTTTCAGCTCCTTTCCTGCGCAAGACAGGACGTCTATCGGCGTAATATCGCGGAGGCCGTTCAGTTCCTCTCCGGCCAATACAGTTATGTCGATGCGGAGATGTCCATTCGTGATTTTGTCGATGACGAAGAGGATGAGGAAAAATGTCAGGACGAAAACTTCGCAGTTTACCGCGAGTATAATCCCAAGCTCCCAGCCGTTTATCCCAACTGGGTCTACCGGGAAACAGAGGGGGGAGATTGATTGGATCCTGCTCCTTTTTTTCGTTCTTCTCCTCAAAGTCTGGCAGTTTCATCTTTTCTACCGGACTGCGGAGGCCTGGGCCCAGAGCTATCAGGCGATGGAAGATCAGGCTCAAAAGGAGCCCGATGAGTGGACGCCTGAGTTTGAAGCCTTTGGTCAGGAGCACGCTTCGCCGCCGATCCGAATCGATTATGGCTCAACGAATCAAAATAAACGTGACGCGGAGGCACTGTGTATAGTCGGACGAAAGATTTTATTAGACGAAGATTTTCAAAAATTAAACTGCAACTGAGCATCAAAAATCTTCCGCCGGTGGCCACTCATCTTGCCTGTTTTCTTATGGGAACACTGCTCTTTGAGCCGGATAGTTCGGGGCGGGTTCCGCCTGGAATTCTTGTGCCGTGGACGAGTGCCCGGGTAGAGGGTGGGGTGGGTATGGCTAGGGAATATGCTTTGATTGATGGGGCGCGGCGCTGCCTCCTCCTGGCCACACATTTTAAAATGTGGGAAGCCGAGGAGAAGAAAGTTTTTGTCCTCGTCCCGAAGGCTCGGCTCATGGGCGAGACGATGTCTGCCCTTCAGAAATCGGAAGCCAAGCTCTTCCGCTTGAATCCTCAGGATCCGCCTTTACCCTACTGCGAGAAGAAGAATGTCATCATTTATCCTTAGTCTTTTGCTCCTCACCTCGGGTATGGCATCGCCCAAGATTTACATGGAGGCCGGCGAGTCGGAAACGATCGACATTCCATCGGAATCTTCGGTGGAAGTGAACCCCAAGAAAATTTTGGAGATCGAAGCTGCCGGCAAAGGCAAGCTGCGTTTGATTGCGATCAAGTCAGGGGTGGTCCTGATCAAGGCCTCGAGCCCCCAGGGTGAAAAGTCCTGGCTCGTGGAGGTGCTCGGTCGTGATCAGCAAAGCGATTGGCTCCTGAGGTCTGAGTGGCAAAGCTACTTCTGTTCTAAAGATGGAATTCATTGCGACCTTGAAAATAAAGTCATCTCAGGGGAGAGCGATGACTTGGAGTGGTTCTATGAAGCGCGGCAGACCTGCAAGAAAAAGATGCCCTGCAGCTGGCAGGTCGTCATTTCCGAGGCCGCAAGAACCAAAGCTTTGCGGGATATCAAACCAATCTTGGGTGGGCTCAGCTTCGATGTCACAGCCGATGGTCAGGTCCTCATCGATTCCTACTGTGATGACGCCGACAAGAAGGTGATGGACAAGGCTTTGGCAAACCTGAATGAAAGCTTCAAGATCTTGGCTCAGATTCGCTGCCTGGAGCGAGCACCTGACGTCTACCTCCTCGATGTCCTCGTCGTCGCCGAACGGAAAGGTTCCGGAGAAATATCAAATCCCCTTCAATGGGAGAGGATCGAAGTTCCATCGAAACAGCCGCTCCATGCCTTCATTGCCGAACTCTCGCAGAACAGTAGGTTACGAGTCGTCGCTCAGCCGGAGTTGAGTCTCAGTATGGGAGGCACAGCGATGCTGAGGGACGGGCAGGAGATCCAGACCCATGCGATTCAAAAGGATACAGAGGAGATCCTGTGGAAAACCTCTGGCTTCCGCCTCGATCTCAAACTGATCGAGATCAAAGCCGGTCTGGCGAGAATTCAAATGAAGATGAATTTGAGCCAGCCGCAGGCAGGCCTTCGGACGATTGATGCGAGTGAGTTTCAGACTGAAGTGTGGATTCCTTCGCACGCTTTACAAAGGGTGGGGCGGATGCAGGCAACATTGGAAGGACAGGAGGAGAATCGCATCCCCTGGTTGAGTGCGATTCCTCTTTTAGGAGCGCTTTTTCGCTGGGAAAGCGTGACCGATTCCAAGAGTCAGATTGATATCTTCCTCAGGATTCGGCCCGCTTCGATCGAACCTCTCGAAAACCAAGCGGACTAGATTTAGCCTTGGTCGAGATGTTCGGACTTGATGCTTTGGCGATAGGGCTGATTGGAGCGGAAAGGAATCAAAGAACCGATACCATTGAGGTCGAGCAGAAGAGCCAGGAGTCGATCAAAGCCGAGAGCATTGCCGCAGCAATCCTTGAGCCCGGACTGCAGCGCCAGCATAAAATCTTCATCAACGGGCAAGGCAGCGCTACCGAGACTTTTGCGTTGGGCATTACTTGCCTTGAGTCTTGCGAGATTTTCCTCAGGTGAGAGAAGTTCGTCGAAAGCATTGCAGAGTTCGACTCCTCCCAAGTAGAGCTCAAATCTTTGGGCGCGGCCATTCTTCACCTTGGCGAGTGCTGCCTGCGACGGAGGATAATCGTAGACGAAGATCGCCTCGTGCTTCGTGAGCTCGGGTTCGATCACATCGATCAGCACCTTAAAGTAAGCGGTTTCAAAATCATCGTCGGCTCGAACCGACTGGTAGCCTCGGGCAATCGCTTTGCTTGCAAAATCCATATCGCCATCGATTAGTTCGATGCCTGCCCAATCTTTAAAGGCGTCATACATAGTGATTTTCGTGAACGAGTCGGGCAGCTTTCTCTTCGTCAGACTTCCAAGAGCTTTCGCAGAAGTACGAATGAGGTCTTCGGTGAGTTGCATAAAGTCCGGCAGTGAGATGCCGCTCTGATAATATTCAAGCATCGTGAATTCGGGATGATGCCAGGCACTGATTTCGCCCTTGTTCCGAAAACATTTCCCAAGGTGATAAACCCGAGGGATTCCCCAGCTCAAAGCCTGTTTTAGATGCAGTTCCGGACTGGAGCGCAGAAACATCGGGTGCTCGCCGAGGCGATGATCCTGCCAGGTCGTAGGGAAGTAGTTGAGGAACACTTCGGTTCCCGGGGTCGTCACCGCGATGGGAGCATCGACCTGCAGATAATCTTGAGATTGAAAGAAGGCATGGATGTGGTTTTGTAAAAGCTGACGAGCTTTGAGCAGTTCGACATTCATAAGATCTTTCCTCAATTAAAAAACGGGAGGTCCTAAGACCTCCCGTCGGCGACTCTAGACTTAGAATCGTTTTTTATC
>SEDW01000327.1 GCA_004193325.1 Pseudomonadota bacterium
CACGAGGGCCGCATCGTTACCGGCATGTTTTTGGGAATCATCATGACCCTCGGGTATTCGCTCGGCGCTTACCTTTGGCACAAGATTCACAATAGCCGCTATAACATCTTCATCAAATCGGGACTGCTGGTCACACTCGGCATCTTCGTTTGTGGACTTGTGGCGAGGCTCTCCTGGTCCATCCTCACTCGCTATGAACTTATCGATCCGATCGCTCCTAGCCTATGGTCGAGTCAGCTTGCCGTCCGGGATACGGTCGATTTTCTTGCGAGCTTTCCCTTCTTCCTCTTCCTCTTCGTGCCTTTCGTGGACCATGTCGTCTATCGCGGAACAGGTCGCGAGAAGCAAAGTCTCGACTGGCAGGATCTTGTTTTTGCAGTCCTGCCCTTCGCCGCGCTCGCTCTTCCCAAGCCGGGTGCGGGCTTTGATTCGATTCAATACCTTCTCTTCCTGCCCGCGATGTTCGTCGTCTACCATTGCCGCATGCGTGGAACGTTGTCTTTTATCTTTGCCGTTCACCTCTGGCTTTACACGCCATGGCCATTCGATGATCAGGGCATGATCGCCGGCAGTTTGCCTTTTCAGGCTATCTTGATGGTGGCTTGTTTTGGAACCGCCTATCTCTTCGAAAAGCAGCGCTCAGACATGCTCGGCAAGCTCAAGAGGAAGGAGGAGGAACTCACCGTCGCCCATACCCAGATCGTCGAGCTCGAGGAAAAGCGCCGCGAATGGAAAGGCCTCACACAGACTCTGGAACGCCTGGTCATTCGAAGCACCCAGGATCTGAGGACTCCTCTTACTCCGATCTACATGTGGTCCCAGATGCTGAAAGAGGACGGCTCACCGCAGGCTATCCATGACGCGAGCGATGGCATCAAGACGAATATCGAGAGGCAGACGAAGATGCTTGAGGAGCTGCGCGACTCGGTGCGCATCAGCATGGGTCATCAACTGATTCGTCGGGATACCTTCGATCTGGCAGAACTCCTCAATGAGTTGAGCCTTAGCTGGAAGGATGAAGCGTCGAAGAACCAGCTCGAATTCCGCTACGAGCGGCCGCTGCATCACAGCCTCATTCTCGGCGATAGGGAACAGCTCAGTCTTGCTCTGCAAAAACTCTTCGAGCACCTCATCCAGTTTGGACGCGACCATGCCGTTATCAGTCTGCATGCAACGACCCAGCATCGCGATGTGATACTCCATCTCAAGCACAGCGGTTATTCAAGTGATCAGCAGCACGTATTGAAACTTCTTCAAGCGGGTCAGGGTATGGACCCTGAAGCGTTTATTACGGCGGCGAACTTTGATGTCGCGCTCTATACGGCCAAAAAACTGATCGACCTGCAGGACGGCCGTCTCACGGCCGCCAGTCTAAATCCTAAGCCTGGTATGCTCTTCTCCTTGAGTCTGAAGCGACCGAAGCGTGATGCGAAGGCCAGCCCCCTGCAGCCTACGCAGGCCGTCCCAGCTACGCTTGATTCGGCGATGTCCTGGTTCACCCCGAGTAAGCAGAGCATGCTCATCGTCGAAGACGATCCTTTCACCTTGCACCTGCTCGACAGTCTGCTATCGAGCGAAGGCATCGAGATCATCGCCTGCGCAAATTCAGCCGAAGCCATCGAGGCCTTTCATCGGGTGCATCCGAGCTTGGTCCTCGCGGATCTGGGGCTTCCCGATATCAATGGCTTTGAATTGGTTCGTCGCCTCAAGAAATCAGCTCGTCATGATTTTATCGCGGTCGCGTTTTCGGCCTGTGTGACGCCCGAGGCCCAGGCGCAGGCTTTGGATGCCGGATTCTCGGCTTTTTTGGCGAAGCCTCTTCAGGCTAAAGAGTTGCTTGAAACGATGCAGCAGCTACAGGCGCAGCATAATCACATTCCGTTCCGGGCGTTGGATATGGATCTGACCTTGAATTAATATTGCTCCCTAAGCAGTTGCCCCCTTGATCTCCCGTCTATAATTTTGACAGGAGTAATATTCGCGACCAGCGTTGTCACCCCTTCCCCTCTTCCCATTTTGCGAAACCATTAAACTTTTTCCGCTTCCCGCCAGAGGCACGTTGCATGCAAAACGTCTAAGGCCCGTTTCTCTTGCTGAAAGGCCTATTCATGAAGCTGCTCGTGGTACCAACGCTCTTCCTCCTCGTCTCTTGTTCTGCTGCACCCCATTCCTCGAGCCGAGTTTTGGCGGATGAAGAAACACTTCCTTTAACGAAACCTCTAGGCTTGAACGATGTCTCAATCTTCATGCCTATCCATACCAATCCCGATATACTTCCTCTTTTGCCACGCTTGAGCGATGCTCCGAATCCAGGCGCTTATATTGCCGATTTCAAAGATGATCCCTATGAGAGTCAACCCTTCGTCTATGCCTGGACAGAAGAGGAAAGAATTAAAAGCCACGGCCTCCTCCCCGGCCGCTTTACTCCGCAGGACATCCACGATTTCCGCCTGGTATCGATTCGAATCGATCCTTGCACCAATGGTCTTCAGGCGACCCAGCCTGAAGACTGCGTCCGGGAACTTCGCCTCGTCTGGCAGCTCCTTGATACCGAAGAAAACAGGAATAAACTTGGCTCTTCCGCCGTTCTCGACTCCAACATTCACACACTCTATACCTTGAGCCGTGAAGAATTTTCGGACGTCTTGAAAACGATGCGCAGTCTTCACGAAGAAGCCTCGATCGATACGATCGCAATGCCGCTCCTTCCCCATCCCGTCATTGCCAAAGAAGGCGTGAGCAGCAATTACCTCAAAGGCGTCCTCGGCCTCGTC
Source organism: Pseudomonadota bacterium (assembly GCA_004193325.1). Lineage (GTDB taxonomy): Bacteria > Bdellovibrionota_B > Oligoflexia > Oligoflexales > Oligoflexaceae > Oligoflexus. The sequence goes on from SEDW01000327.1 coordinate 2,775, forward strand.
AATCGCTATGCTCGCGCCTCAAAACTAACTGAGGTCGCGAGTTTTATAGGCATCTCCTCCATCGAATGGAGAATGGCTCACATCGCTGTAAAGGATGGACAGGCAGCGCCCTTTCCCATCCCAACTCAAGTCGATTTCGATGCTAAGCCGAGCCTTCGCATGACCTCGACCAACGACACATCCTTGAACAGCGATTTCGGAGGTGGCGGCACGGGCCACGCTTTCCCAATTCCGCAGATGTCGAGATTCTTCGGCCCCGAGGCTGCAAAAATGCCTGAGCGCATGCCTAAAACCATCGAACAAAAAGTGACGAATATGTTTGCCATCGAAAATCCCACGATGCACAACCCGAAGAATATGGACTGCGTGAGCTGCCACATAGCGAGCAAGCAGATGAGTTGGCTCGAAGATGGCGAACGTTACCTCGGTACAAAGATGCCTGCTTTGGAGACTTTTGCGAAATTTCGCTATACGTCTTCTCGTTGGAATCTTGAAGCTCAGTTTCCAATCGCTGAGAACAGTCTGCAGATCTTTAGTTTCGATCGAGGTGTTCTGACAAGACCCGTAATCGCTCCGCGGGTGATTAACGACAGCGCCGAGACTCTCGACTTCATCAGCAAACACTCCCTTTAATCCTATTCACCAAACCTCCCAGGCCTCAAGAGCCTGGGAGGTTTTATAATGAGTTTTCCTCACCGTTGATGAAGTCTTAAGCCTCTTTTGAAGCTTCCCGATTGCAAAGGTCTAATCTCAATGGGAACTCGTGCACATCAGCAAAGGTGTCTGTTAAATAAGCCTAAAATCCGAAATGAGGCACGGATGGATAATCAATTCCGCTTAATTCGCAAGTCCTATTACGTCTGCTCAGCCACACCTCGAAATCCCCCTCGGTCGTCCAAACAAATGTTTATAAATCTCGACGAGATAAAAATTCCGTCTATTTATTTTGTTACAAAATGTCGACGAGTCTTATGCAATCAAAATTCGAGGGATAAATGGGCAAGGGAATTCTTACCGTTTTGAAAGTTGTAGCCTTGCCGCTGCTCCTTGCGCTTAGCGCTTGCGACGATGTCAGCGTCTTCGTGGCCAGCGGATCCCGATCCTTCGCGATTATGAACAGCCAAAACTTAATATCCAGGTCGATTTTTCGTCTGGAATGGACCAAAGAAAAATACGCCGATCATTATGATATCCAGATAGCCAGCGATCCACTCTGCGAACATGTCGTTTCAGAAATAAAAGGATTAAAAACCACGAGCTATGATTTTGAGGCACTTGCTGACGGCAAGTACAATCTTTGCGTCTTCTCGCGGACTCAAAGAACAAAATTAGCTGCAGTAAACAACGGTCTTCCTCTCACTGTTGACCAATCCAATCCTATCGTGACTATACCCTCGCAAATACGTGACGAATCCCAACCTTTCATACCTCAAATCTCAGTTGAAGATTTAAGTGAATTCTCCATTCTATGGACGAAGGCCGCAGGTGATGGAACGGTGACAATTTCCAATCCTCAGTCTGTCAACCCTACCCTGAGTGCCGATAAAAATGGTGTGTACGTTATCACAATTACTGTTACCGATAGCCTCGGGCACAAGGTAGAG
>SEDW01000328.1 GCA_004193325.1 Pseudomonadota bacterium
CAGAAACTGATCGCGGATTATCGAAACGAAAAGAGTATCCAGGTCGCACACCCTCGCACAGGTGAGATTCAAACGATCAAGATGCAAAGCGCCATGATCGATTCGATGATCATCTCGCTTCTTTACAGCGAATTCGATCACAGCATGATACCGGGATTACTCTTCAAGGCCGCCCGAGGGGATTTCGGTCCGATCATAGCTGCGGGATTTGGTGGATCGCGAACTTCGACTTACGAAGCCCTTTACTACGCAACGGCCTGTCGCGAGGACGTTCCTTTCTACTCAAAGGACAAGATCAACGAACGCGCACAGCTCCTGCAAAAAATCTGCGCTTCGTATCCTTTCAAAGCTGTTGATAAAAGCTTCCACGAAAAATCCAAAGGCGACTGGCCGATGCTTCTTCTCTCCGGAGAATTGGATCCGGTCACAGCGCCTTCGCTCGTCGCTGATTTTAAGACGAGCTTTCCCAATGCCAAACAAATCATCGTGCCTGGCAAAGGGCACAACGTCTTTTATCTGAAATGCGTCTCGCGCCAGATCAAAGCCTTTCTCACTGATTCGACCAAGACCAAAGATCAGGAGATCCTGCCCTGCGAGGACAGTCCCCTGCCCTTTCTTCTGCCGGAGCCCAAGCCATGATCGAAGTTGAATCTCTCTCCAAAAACTTCGGCAAAGTCGAGGCCGTGAAAAACGTATCCTTTCACGCCCGCGATGGCGAGATCACAGCACTCCTCGGTGACAACGGGGCTGGGAAAACAACCACGATTCGTATGATCGCCGGGATTATCAAACCCCTAAACGGCCGCGTGCAAATCGATGGCCACGCCGCCTCCGAGATGAGACGAAACCTCGGCATCCTCTCCGATGCCAAAGGCCTCTACGAGCGTCTTACAAGCCGTGAGAACATGTTCTACTACGCCTCGCTCATGGGCCTGCCACGAGCTGAGATCGAAGCCAATATCAGTAAAGCCATCAAGATCCTTGAGATGGAGGAGATCATCGATCGCCGGACCAAGGGCTTTTCGACCGGACAAAAGATGAAGGTTCTCCTCGGCCGCCTGCTCGCCTTCCAGCCGCGAAATCTTCTTCTCGATGAACCCACAGCCGGGCTCGACGTCATGGCCACGCGGCGTCTCAGAAGCGTTTTGAGAAATCTCAGGAGTGAGGGACACTGCATCGTGTTCTCGACTCACGTTATGCAAGAGGTCGAGCAGCTCGCCGACTCGGTCATCGTCATGCATGCGGGAATCTCTCTGGTGCAGGACAGCGTTCCGAATCTCTACGCGCAGACCGGTCAATCGACGATGGAAGAAACGTTCGTTCGCCTGGTCGATGGTGATGGAGGCAGACTCTATGTTTAAAGCGATCGGCGTGATTCTTCGCCATGAGATCCGAGATTTTATCCGGGACCGTTCGACTTTGAAGACGATGTTTCTCCTGCTCATCTTCATGCCTATCCTCTTCTCCTACATCATAGGCGATCTGGGAAATATGGTTCAGGACGCCAGAGAAAAGGATAAGATCGTCGGTTATGTGGACAGCGCGCGCATCAAGGATATGCTGCCCTTTCTCCGGCAGCAGGGTCTCAAACTCGTTCCCGTGAAAACGGTCGACAAGAAGACTTTCAGCGATCAAAAACTCGACGCGCTCATCAGGGAACGCCCCAAAGACCATCTCGATAGCCCCGATCTTTATCAGGCCAATATCGAGCTCTGGACGAGCGGAACGAATCAGAAACAAATGCTCGGCGCCCGCTACATTCAAAACATGATCGCAAGTTACGGCCAGATGATGGGCAAACGCATGATGATCATGCGCGGCGTGTCACCGCAGTTGAGCGAACCCATTCACCTCGAAACCAAATCGATCTCAAGCGACAACAGCTCCGGCTTTGCAACACTCGATCTCCTGATTTCGCTCTTCGGCATGGCCATCTTTTATTCGACACTTCATCTCGCCGTCGATACCACAGCCGGAGAACGCGAACGTCTCACCCTCGAAAGCCTTTTCTATACGGCAGCGCCCCGCTCGGCCTTCGTCTTTGGCAAATGGCTGCTCGTCACTGGGATGGTCTTCTTTGCTTCCTGGCTGGTGGGAACCATCTTTTGGATGCTGGGAGAATTCTCGATCTTTCAGGAAGTCCTCGGTCGAACCGAGACTTTTCCTTATAGCCAAGTCCTCAAGGGCCTCATTATCTTTTTCCCCCTCTGTCCGATGATCGCCGCGATGCAGATCATGATCGGCTCGCTCTCGCAGTCGGTGAAGCAGGCGCAGGCTTTCAACGGTGTATCCGGCCTCCTCAGCCTTCCCCTAAGCTTTCTCCTCTTCGTCGAGGACGTGAAGGCGCTGACCTATGTGCCGATTTTCGGGCAAGGTCTCGCGTTTCGTTCGATTCTGCATGGGGAAGAGTTCAACGCTCAGGCGCTCCTGGTCACCGAGGTCAGCACCATCGCACTGGCTGCGATCATGCTGGGATTGGTGCTCAGACGATTCAATCGAGAGAAGATTATTTACTCGGGCTGAGAACTGCAACTCGTCGAGTCGCCAACGTAAAGACGAGCAAAGCTAAAAACCCGCAGCCCGCGATTGTCCCTGCCATCGGGATCGCCGTGCCGTTATCAAAGGTGCTCACCAGCATCGACGAGACCGCGGCAAAGGTGAACTGCAAAGTCCCAAGAAAAGCCGAAGCACTCCCCGCCCTAGGGCCTTCTGCCGAGAGCGCAGCGGCTGTCGTATTGGGAAGCGTCAAACCCAAGGTGCCGACGAAGAGGAAAAGCGGCAGGAGCAAAACGATAAACCCAAGATTCAGATAAGCGCTCGTCAGTAGAGCCAAACCCGAAAGGGCCAGGACGACAAAACTCACGCGAATAATTTTCTCCGGATGATACTTCTTCAAAAGCCGCATGTTGATCTGCGAGGCCGCAATCAAACCGAAGGCATTGCTGCCGAAGATCCAACCATAATGCTCGGCTGGGATTTTAAAGATTTCAATAAAGACAAAGGGCGAGCCCGTAATATAGGCAAACATTCCCGCTTGAGCCAAACCACCGGCAATCGCAAAGCCCATAAAGCGTCGACTCTTCGCGATCTCAACATAATTCTTGAGCGCCGAGGACAGCTTATTTTCAGGATTCGGCCCACGCGTTTCAGGAAGAAGCAGATAAACGCCGAGGAGACAAAGCAGACTCAAAATGGCAAGAATCGCAAACAAAGCTCTCCAGCCAAAGGCCATAGTCACATAACCCCCGAGCAGCGGCGCAAGAATCGGTGCGACTCCCATCACCAGCATCAGAAGTGAGAAGACCCGGGCCGACTCAGTCTCATTGAAGAGATCCCGAACGATCGTCCGCGACGCCACCATACCGCCACAGGCTCCCAGAGCCTGCGCAAATCGCGCCGTGATCAAAAGTTCAGTGTTGGGTGCAAAAGCACAGGCGATCGATGCCAGGACGTAAATGACGAGCCCGAGATAGACGGGAGGCTTGCGACCGAAGCGATCAATCAAAGGACCGTAGAGCACCTGCCCCGTGGCAAGCCCTATAAAAAAGGATGTCAGCGAAAGTTGAATTGAGGCGATAGGTGCCACGAACTCTTTGGCGATCTCCGGGAACGCCGGCAAATACATGTCGATCGACAGAGGGCCAAACGCTGTCAGCGTACCTAAAATGCCCACCAGGAGCGCAAACTTCGCCGGCTTTTGTTCCATTCCCGAGAGTTCCTAAACTTTAAGCTAAGGATTAACGACGAAGTTTATCGTCAATGAAAGAATCGATCGAAAATTTGCCAGGTCCTGCACAAAAGAAGAGGACACTGATACAGAGATAAACAAGAGCCGGCTCAAAACCACCGACAAAGCCATCGCCCTTTGATGCGTGCACAAAGACCGCGACGGCCATGGTCACGATCAAACCAAGAGAAACGAGCGGAGTCAGAACGCCGACGATGAGGGCGATTCCGCCGCCAAATTCTGAGAGTGCCGCGAGAAATTGGAGAATACCGGGAACAGGGGATTCAGGTCCCATCCAGTTGAAAGGCGCTTGAATTTTGCCCCAACCGTGCGCAATAAACGCTACACCAAATACAATACGAAGAATCAGCAGACCGATGGACACGCGAGTCGAAGCTACGTTTAGCTTCGTGTTCGGGATAAACAAGGCTCTCATCATACGTCTCACTTCCAAGTGTTTTTATTTAGCTGGGCTTGTAGCCGACCTGAATTTATCTTCGAGCTCTTTCACAAATGCGAGCACAGTCTCAGTCGTAGGAGCTTCTTCTGGAGGAATCGCATTGCCCGTCGGCTCAACGAGTTCCCAGAGCTGTTTCGCTATCGATTCATAGGCCGGATATTTCTTTGAGAAGAAACGAATCGATTCCTTCACACGGGCTCAACCCCTGCATCCATGCGCAGGCGTTTCAAAGATCCCATAACGCTCGGCAGAATGCCTTGCAAAGCATCGTTCAAAGTCACGGGCTGCAGTTTGTCGAGCAAACGGCTTTGGCCGTGTAGGACTTCATGCTGCTTTTGAATGAGATAAGGAATAAAGGGATTGGCTTTGTAAAAACCGAAAGGTGCGATGAATTCCAACGCCTCTTCTTTGGTTTCGGTCAGATAAATAAAAGGATCAAGCCGACAAAAGCTCGTCGCCTGCACAAGAGTTTTCAGGCGTTCGGCAAGAACTACTTCCTGCGTGAAGTCAGCCGCGATCTCGATGATCACATCCACATCATTCACAGTCGGTAGAAAATCGCTGGTCACCGCACTACCCCAAAGCAAAATGCTCTTCGTCTCTGGAAAAACATCCAGACAAGCCTTTACGATTTGAGTTTTGAGATCCTGATGTGCTGATGTGGTCATGTAATTTTCCCCTAGTCAGAAAGCGGGTTATGCCGAAGCATTCCCGATACTTTCTAACAAATTTACGGGGTTTTACACAATCCGATATTTAGAACAACCAACCCATCTTGAGCATCGTCAAATAGGGAATCGTACGTTTGCCAAGGATCTTAACGGCATCGTCAGCCTGTTTCTTCAAATCCTTGTAATCATCGGTCGATTTTACCGCCGCTTCCTCGAGCGCCGTCGCACCGGGAATCGTCGCATTCACCGAGGTGTCAGGACTCACAGGAATCTGCGCGCCGATCTCAAAACCCATGGTGAAACCGCTTTCGTAAACGGCAAACCAGCCTATGCGGGGCGAGAAATATTTGGATTTGATCTCAGCGTCGACACGTACCGGCACAGTTCGCGGAAAGCCGTTGAGTGTGAGATCCACTTCATCTTCAAAACGACCATCGATCTCCTGATTTCCGTAGCCCAGACCGAGAAAAAAGCTACCAGCGAGCGGATGCCAGCGAGCGAAAACATCCCAGCTTTTGATATCGATATTCGCTTTATCAATCTGCGTAACTTCGTATTTACCGGTGCTAAAACCAAAACTCACCACCTTGGCAAACATCGCCTCGACGCCGTAAGTAATGGGATGCGGGAAACCGAGCTGAACCGTCGGCCCGATGTGAAATTCTTTCCAGAGACCGTAGCCGCCGTCCGAGATCACATTGTAGGATTCATCGACGACTGGCCCACCTTCGAGAGGTGCGTTTACATCTGTGTTGCCAACTTCGCCATCCGCAGTGGGATCATCATTGAGCTGCGAATCATAAGGACGATCCTCCTGCGTCGGAGCTGCTTCGATCGCGGCACCATCTTCACGAATTGGCGCTGCATCCTGGGGATTTGCTGCTTCGGGTTCCGGCGTGGCCTCGCCCTGGCTTTGGGAGGATTCAGGAAGAACGTCTGCTTCATCTTGAGCCAAAGCAGCGTTCGATAGGCCCAAGGCCAAAACATTCGCGGATAGGAACAAGGGCAAAGCCATATTTTTCACAGATCACTCCTCTGAATAGCTAGTCGGTGATCCAGTATATTTCTTCTCCACTTCGCCAACAAGCCCTGTTCCATCGCTAGCTTAGCCTGAGCGGGTTCTGCCGAAGCCCCGAACCTTAGGTGGACTCTGGGTCTCAGGCTGTTTTATCGTGAAGATCCCTCGACCTATCGATAGGACTATTGATGAATCCGATGCCTACACCCGAAGCTTCCCCATCCAAAATCGGCCTTGTATTGAGCGGAGGCGGAGCACGCGGCGCCTATCAGGCGGGAGTTCTTTCGGGAATATCTGACATCATCGGCAAGACCTATGGGGATCAGCCCTTTCCGATTATTACCGGCTGTTCCGCAGGCTCAATCAACGCCAGTTATCTTGCTTCAGCAAGCGGAAGCTTTGCCGATCAGGTCAATCTCATGCTGCACATGTGGAGTGAACTCGTCTCCAGCCAAGTCATTAAAACTGACCCAGTCACTCTGGGCAAACTGGGCCTTGGTTGGTTCAAGGATTTGAGCAGTGGAGGAATGTTTGGCCAACCCGAGTCGACCCATCTTCTAAATTCGGCACCTTTGGCCAAATTTCTGGGCGATCGTATCGACTTTAATCAGATTCGTCGCAATATCGAAACAGGTGTTCTCAACGGAACCTCGGTCACCTGTACGAGCTATGCCTCGGGTACGAGTGTGACTTTTTTCGATTCGAACGAAGCCTCGAGCTGGAGCCGCAGCGCGCGAATCGGTCTGCGCGCACAGCTTAAGCTCGAACATGTACTCGCATCGTCATCGATTCCGATTTTTTTCAAACCAGTTCGTATTGAGTCGAGTTTTTACGGCGACGGCGGTGTGCGTTCAGCCAGTCCTTTGAGTCCGGCGATTCATCTCGGTGCCGACAAGATCGTGGCCATTGGCGTGAGGCATCAGCACAGCAATATCGAAGAGCTTGAGATTCATCATCAGGTGACGATGAAGTCGATCGCTCTCGCCGACATTGCCGGTGTGCTGCTCAATTCTCTCTTTCTCGATGCCTTGGAATTTGATTACGAACGTCTGATGCGGATCAACGAAACGGTTGCGCTCATTCCTCAAGAGCTGCGCGGGCAGGGAAATCAAAGCCTCAAACGCATCCCTACCCTACTCTTTCTGCCCTCGGTCGACCTCGGACAGATTGCGGCCGATCAATTCAATCGCTTTCCGCTTGTCCTCAGATATTTCCTCAAAGGCCTTGGAGCCTCGGAAGTAAAT
>SEDW01000329.1 GCA_004193325.1 Pseudomonadota bacterium
AGGCGCGTAACCCGAACGCTCCAAAGAAGACGTTCCGAAGAGATGATGGCGCTTCCAAAAAACCAGCAGGCACTGGCGGCAAACGCATCAGCCGCCGCCGCGATGAAGACTAAGATTTTGCAGCCGTTTTAAGATATCGAAGAGCCGCTTTCCCTCATCGGGGAAGTGGCTCTTTCTTTTGCGTAGAATTTCGATCCGCTTAAGTCAGTGACCTCAGCTGCAATCCTTTCCTAAATATCAAAATAGTTTGCTCCTAAAAATTCCATAAGTTCTCTAGGTTTAAAGAGCGCCGAGAAAAGTCTCAAGTTAATTTCGGCCCAACGCTTGTTTCGTGTGCTTCGCTCATCTATAACCCCTGCCTGTCGGGTTTTGTGCGCCACGTTGCTCGCGCCCCAGCCAAGTCAATCAAAGGAAATTGCCATGATAAAACGTCTTGTTCAACTCTCAGCCGCTTCTCTGCTTACGCTCTTCGCAGTCTCCTGCGGACGAGGCGCGGACGAAGCTGGTACTGCCACTTCTGAAACTCTATCTCTCGTCAGCTTTCCTTGTCAGGAATATGGTCAGAATCTCGGTGATACCCGCTTTCACTGCGCGGTTTTCAATGTAGGCCATCGCAGCTTTAATATTCTTTTCCAACTTGAAGGCATGAATGACTTCGAAAAGGCCAAGATGAAGGAAGCGCTCACAATCGCTGCCAACCGCGTTTCGGACTACTATGTTCAAGCGGGTTTGATGGACAACACCAAGACTGATTTCATCAAATGTGTGGAACGCCGCGCCGATCGAGAACTCGATCCCAAGGGCAGCAAGATCTCAATAACTTTCCCTGAAAAAGCCCGTAAAATCGTGTGGGCTATCACTTCCCTTCAATTCGGTTTCGAATATCACGTTAATAAAAATGTGCCTGTCGTTGTTCAAGGCTACATCGAACAACGTGAAAACAACCTGCCGCCGCTCGCTCATGCCGAAATCGGTAACGATGCGATTCCTGCGAACGGATCCCTCGATTTTGGCGTCAACATCGTGAGCCTTTCCCGTCCCGACCTCTTCAATGTTGATGGCGACCTTTACGACTACAGCTCAAAAACATTCGCGGGCGCACTCGTCCACGAAATGCTTCACCGCAAGGGTTATACCCACGCAGTGGCTGGACACTCAGTAGGACCTTTAGTTTATGAGTTCGGTAATTGCATCACAGACAATAACTACGGATTGAGCCTGACCTCAGTGAGCCAGCCTCCAGTGGATTGATTCGCCCCTTAACTTCAGACAATGCAAAAAGCGGAGCAGCCATTGGCCGCTCCGCTTTTTTGCGCTTAATCTTTTGCAGGAATCTTAAGTGAGAAGACCAGGAATCGGACCTTTGCCATAGCTCGCATTGCCGAAGGTTTCGTCTTTAAGACCCATTGCCTGGAGAATGGTGATGAGAACATGATTGTAACACACGCCATCTTATCACCCTCGGGAATGCTTTTGAGCCTCGAGATGAGCTTGGCATACTGCTCAAAGAAGTAGACCTGCATGCGGGCAAAGTAGAGCATCGAGTCAGCGTTATAGTTGTGGTGCGAGACTTCGTGTTGACCGACCGCAAATTCCGCGCCGAGAGTTGGCCCCATGTTGGTCGGCGACTGCGCATGGGAGAACTGGAGGAAAGCGACATTGGTCACACCGCAGGCCAGTGCCTGAACCGTGAGTTCGATCATAACGTCGCCGACCGCGCGGTAATTTTTGTCATCCTGATAATAGTTGATGGCATCTTTCTCAGGATTTTCCAGACCCTTGAAATCCACATCCTTCGAACAGGCTGCGCCCGAGGGCATGTTTGGAGTTGCCTGAATCTGTCGCTCCAGTTCGCGAATGGAAGCCAGATGCAGGTCGAGCTTTTGTTTCTCGAGCGTACCGATTTTGTTTTGCAGCGACTTGGTCTCTTCCAGGCAGTAGTCGAGAACACTTTTGCCATATTTTTTAGAATCAACCACGGACGACTCACCCGAGCCGCCGCCAGGAGGCGCATTAAAGAGGTTTTCAAAGGCTTTGCGAGGATTGTCCTCAATCGATCGGGCAACCGCTGATTGCTGGCCTATAGGCTTGCTACTGTCGGTGCTCTGATACGAAATCTGACTGCCTGAGCCCATGAATTTACCCGACGACACGCCATGGTACACGGAACGCTGCACAGCTTTGAACTGATCACCGAGATAGTTGTCCAGCGAAACGTTTTTGATACCGCCTGTGAGGCAGTAAAAGGACCCTTCATCGTGACCATTAGGGCCAGCAAAATTGATATTGTTGAGCACGACGATATCGTCTTTGAGAGCCTTCATCGGTGCAAGAGTCAAAGGCATTTCAAAGTTCGATCCAGTCGCTTTGGGGTGAAAGTATTCGCCCACCACACCGGTCGGATAATAATAGAAGAGCGCACGCTTGCTATTGCCTGCACCGAATGCCTGGGTCTCAAGCAGAGTACGCATGAAGGGATAACAGAGCGCAGAGTTACCAAGGTAGCGAAAGAGGTTGCGGCGATCGATTTCAGCCAGGATTTTTTTCATTAGCGACCTCTTTCGTGATAGACGGGATTGGTGATGACATTCAAAAAGACTTCGCTCAAGGACTTGTCTGATTTGATGAAGTCGTCGGCTATATTGCGGATGCCGCAGACATCTGCTTTGTTTTCAAAACGGCCTGCCGCCTGACGAAAGACCTGCAGAACGAAACAACGTTTGGCTCGATCAGAAGATTTGAGGAGATCGCTCATTCCCTGCACGCCATTAAACTTTTGATCCTTCCCGTCAAGACCTACAAACATTCCCGAATCGTCGACGGGTTTGTCCCCATCCTTTTCGCGGAAGCGGCCTACGCCATCAAAATCTTCCATTCCAAAACCCACACCATCGATCAGATTATGACATGAGCTACAGGCAGCATTGGAGGTGTGAACCGCGAAACGTTCGCGTGTTGTCATGCCGGCTTTAATAGGTGGAATGGCGATGACCAGACCGGGAGGAGTCGGGGCCATCGTCTCGCAGAGGAGATGCTCCCGGATATAGATGCCCCTTTTAATCGGGTGGGACTCATCGGCTGTGGCGAGGAGGGCGAGGATCGCGCCAAAGCCAAGAACGCCCTGACGTTGCGAGCCGCTAAAGTCGATCACCTTCACATTGTCGGCCTGAGTCGTCTGCGAACCGTAGAAGTTTGCGAGATTGTCATCAACGATTGATTGTTGTGCGCTGAAGATGTCTTTAAATTTGGAGTTCTTCTTTCTGAGCCAATAATCGAAGGTGTCTCGCGCTTCGGAAGTCATCGCTGTACGGACTTCACTCGTGAAGTCTTTGAAACGATCGGCATTCTTTGAAATGTTACTCACGTTCGAATAGGCGAGATAGGCATCGGAGAAGCTATTGACTCCCGCTTTCGCTCGTTCATTGCTCATCAATCTCTGCGCCTGCGCAGCCATCACTTTCGGATCGAGAATGCTACCGTCCTCGGCCGCTTTACGAAGCTCTGCATCGGGAGTCGTGGCCCAGAAAAAGTAGGAGAGAGCACTCGCCACTTCGTAAGGGGTGAGCTTTCCATCCTTGCCCATTTCGGAGCGGTAAAGGAATTGTGGGGAAGTGAGAAGACCCGTGAGCATCACCTCCAAACCGATCTTCACACCATCGGCGGAAGCGGCCTGGAAGAGAGCGAGAAGACGAGCCTTTTCATCGGCTTCCATCGGACGGCGCCAGGCTTGGCTGCCAACTGAGGCCAGGATTTTCTCGGCGCAGCCGGCGCCGTCTTTACAAACGAGGTTTGATGTTTCGTTTAGTGCGGTCTTCGCTACATCACGAGCGGTGGCAATGTAGGAGCTCAGCGCTTGTTCACCGACGAGATTGATCGTTGAGTTGTTCGAAAAACCGAGGATTTTTTGTTCGACCGAAAGACCCTCGGTGAAGTTCTTATTCAGGCCAAAGACATCGCGAACTGTGTTGTTATACTCGTCGCGGGTCATAAGGCGAAGGATGGATCGACCCTCTTTGGGAAGAGCCGTCTTGTCCACTCCGGCATCACAATGATCGCTCGTTGGCGCCACGATTTCATCAGCAAGTGCCTTGAGGCTTTCCTTACTTATGGTATCAGTTCCCGCATCACCTGTTCCATTGCCGCCTCCGCCGCCCTGCGAACCAGGTTCGGCTGGGGACGCACCCTTTTTTCCGCTTAAAAACGGCTTGGTGATCGGCGACGAGCAGGAGAGGATTAAGCCGAGCGCGGCGATCGAAAAGAGTTTGGACATCATGAGTACCTGCTAAAACGTTAAAGGGCAGGATACTCTTCGGCGCTTGATTTTTAATAATTGAGGGGGATATTGCATAAATCGGGATCGGCAGAAAATCTCTCGAAATGGTCTTTTTTCATGAGTGAATCCAGTGGCTTGAGTGAGCACGAATCTTTTGAAATTTTCTTAACAAAATGCCGGAGAGACTCTAAAAGTTCTCCGGCATTCCTGAGTTTTGTCGATTATGAAGAAACTGAACCGCGATCTAATCGGAATGCATGGGTCCTGAGCGAGTTCAGCTGTCACTCTTAGCGAAATCGCCAGCGCTGCTCCAAAGACTCACCATTGCAGTTTCGCATGACAAGATTTGCGCCCTCATAGATCTGGTCGACCGCAAGGCATTGACCGGGAGCCCGCTGACTCTCAAAACGAACGCTGTCTCCATCACGAAGAATTCTCCAACCCTGATCCGGATGATCGGTACAAGTCCAGCCGTGCGGAATCGCCCACTCATCATTTGCCTGGAGGTTAAGGCAGTTGTCACTCAAGCGGTTGCGAACCTGCACCAATCCCTCATGGAAAGGTCTCAATTCCCACATTTGATCGGGATGCTCGGTACAGCGATAAATGTTGGTGACCTTAGTGCCATTGCGCTGGTCCTGATTGTTGAGGCAAAAGCCTGCGGCGCCTTCGCTTCGAATATTGCCTAAAGTGCTCGGATCGAAGATTGCGGCGATTTGCTCCCGGCGATTGCGAATGTTGCTGTAAAGAAGGTCCGCGCTTCGACTAAAGGTCTCTCTATCGTTGGGCTTAACGTAGGCTTCGAGACGACTCGATTCCTTCCGAAGTGTCTGAATAATCCCTTCCTCATTCCAGGAGTCCTTAAGAAGAGCTTCAAGCTTTACTTGCAAAGCATTTCTAATAGCGGGAAATTTATTGAGCCGGACTGCGAGACGATTAACAGAGTAGACCTGAAGAGTCTCTCTGGGGGTTGCGCTCGATAAAATCTGATCCACACCCCAGGGCAGGACCTGCATGAGGCCTTCGGGGCTGAAGTAGAGATAGGCGTTGTTACTGCCGAGGGTGAAGCCATCATAGTGAGTTAGAAGGACTTCGGCGGCCCAGTAATTCAAAAATTGATCGACATCGACGAGGCGCCGAATATCATCAAGGGTAGAACTATTGTTATTCAGCAGGTCGATGACAGAACGCAA
>SEDW01000330.1 GCA_004193325.1 Pseudomonadota bacterium
CAGGTGAACAGCAAGGTCACGCGACTCGTCAAGCGCGGCGCGAGAATCAGCCCCTTGCTTGACTCGAACAAGATCAAGAACAGAAATCTTCGTCATAGATGCTCCTTCACTACTCAGCCTTGAGTCGGTCGATGGTAACGCTCGAGCCAGTGAGCATAGGGAGGAGGAAGAACCCAATCGGGTTTATCCTTCTTCAGCTCTAAAGCTGCATGATAAGGCCAGTGTGGGTTTTCCAGATGGCCTCGGCCGATCATGACAAGATCCAAATGCTCCTCGCGAACAGCATTGTCAGCGAGGCGAGGCTCTCCAAAACCCCAGGCGGAGGAAACCGGGATACCTGTTTCCTTCCGAACGCGTGCGGCGATTGGAGCCAAAAACGCTGGGCCCCATGGAATCTTCGACTCGAGAGTTGAAAAGCCAATACTCACACTCAGCATATCGAGCCCCAGCTCGCGCCATTCCTTGATCAATTGAATAGATTCTTTGAGCGTCTCCTCATCGTCACCGTCATACTCGAGCACACCAAAGCGAGCGGTAAGTGGAAGGTCTTTCGGCAGAACGGCTTTTACAGCTGCCACAGTCTCTTTAGAGAAGCGCGCCCGATTCTCATAGCTCCCGCCGTATTGATCATTGCGGACATTCGAATGCTTCGAGAAGAAACTCTGAGCGAGATAGCCGTGAGCAAAGTGCAGCTCTATCCACTCGAAGCCTGCGGCCACTGCGCGCTGTGCCGCGGATACAAAGTCGTTCTGAACTCGCTTGATATCCGCCAGAGTCATTTCTTTCGGGACGCGCGGAAGCCCGCCTCCCATGGCTACTGGCGAAGGAGCAATGATAGGCCATCCACGAGGATCACTTTCAGGAATATGGTCATCCCCTTCCCAAGGAATATTTGCACTTGCTTTGCGGCCTGCGTGACCGATCTGAATACCGGGCACTGCGCCGGCAGCTTTGATAGAAGCTGCAATGCTCTTGAGCGCTTCGCCCTGTTCGTCATTCCAGAGTCCCAGGCACTTGGGAGTGATTCGCCCTTCGGGGGAAACAGCGGTAGCTTCAACGATAACCAGTCCACTGCCGCCGCGAGCGAGTGAAGGATAATGGACTCGGTGCCACTCGTTAGCTAAACCGTCAGTTGCGGAATATTGACACATCGGAGGGACAGCTATACGGTTCCGCAATTTAGCGGATTTGAGTTCGAAAGTTGTAAATAAATCAGCCATTAGTACTCGCTCTGCTACTCGAGAGATTAGTTCCATAGTTCGAATATAATCGAACTATGGAACTTTGGCAAGAGCTGTGCTAATCTCCTCCCCATGAGAGAAAAAAAGCATCCCAAAATCGAAGAGCTAGACCTTACCGACATCATGTACGCGCTGTCCGATCCCGCACGCGTGGAAATCGTTCGTCTGATCGCATCGGAAGGTCGTCCCCTGACTTGCGGCGAACTCAATGCAGAGCGCCCCAAGTCCAGCATGTCTCATCACTTCAAGATACTGAGAGATTCAGGAATTCTGACGACTGAGATCGTCGGTAAGGAGCATTTAAATTCGCTCCGAACCTCCGAGCTTGAGAAGATATTTCCTGGGCTGTTCAAAGCTGTCTTGAAGCACATCACGAAGAAGTGACGCCAGCGGCAAGTGTTCCGATCTTCAACCTTCGACCAAAGCCTTAAATCCTCCAAAGGACATCTTCGTCATGTCGAAGGGCATATCTTTGCCCATCATCGCTGTAAGACGTGGATCACTCATCACCAGTTTGGTGACGCGATTCCGATCCGCTTTAGATTTATAAGTGATGAATGCCATGACGACTGTTTCCGACGGCTTATTCTTCATGAGCTTTCCAAAGGGTAGTCCGAAATCCACTTTCAGATCATCTCCAGTGGCTTCCACATAACTCAAGGCTCCGTGTTCAATCCAGACCTTGCACGCTAGCTTTGCCATCTTCTTGTAGGCAAGCAGGTTTTTGGTAGGTACAGGCAAAAGAAAACCATCTACATACATTCCCATGCTTCACTCCTTCACTGAGATTACACTTTCCCGATGCGGGGACCTGAGCATCATAGCAATTCCTGAGTAAAGCGCGTATAAAATCAGACTTGTTGACAGGACGGAACCACAAGCGTTCTTAGGTATTTCTTTTTAAAGAAAGAAGCAGGGATCAGTAAATGAACACGCTAGAAATTCTCAATAGAATGAAAAAGCTTCCCTTTGGTCTCAAAGCGTTTAGCCGAATTATTTGCCTTAAGGCGCCCTACTTCTCAAGTATCAAGCCAGAGTTCACTCGTCTAGAACCCGGCATCGGCGAAGCCAAAATGGAAAAACGAAGAGCGGTCACCAACCACATCGGAACCGTCCATGCTATCGCGATGGCGAATCTTTGCGAGTTTGTTGGCGGAATGACTCTGGAAGTTTCCGTGCCGAAGACCCATCGCTGGATCCCCGCTTCTATGAAAATCGACTACCTGAAAAAAGCTAAAACCGATGTCTATGCAAGCACGAACATCAAGGTAGAATCATGGCCGGACTCGGGACCAGTAACAGTACACGTCGATGTGTTTGATCAGAAGAAGGTCAAGGTCGTTCAGGCCGATATAGAAATGTATGTGAGCCTCAAATCGAAAAACCCGAAATGAAAATCAAATTGAATGTGATTTCACTCCGGGTTTCTATCGGGTCACAAAAATTATAGGCTGCCGATTAGATCATCAAGCTTGTCGAACGAACCGTTCCAACCTTGAGTCATGCCGCCTCTCTCTTTCGCAAAGGCCGCGATCTCGGCAGCAGACGAACCCGGAGCAGGTTCCCACTCAACGGTGACTCGAGTCAGAGCTGGAGTCTCCGCGACGAGTGTCACGGTCGCCGTCATAAATTTCGGCCAGACCGGCATCATAGGGTGAGTCGAAGGTCTGTCGTTGGCATCACGGAAGTCCTGCTCATATACTAGCAGATTCGGCTTCGTCATCTTTCGATAAGAGATGGATCCGAACATCGCCATGCCTTCTTTATTGAACATTCGGAACAGCGAGCGCCCGCCGACTCGAATATCTTTCTTTACAAACTCCATTTCAAATCCGGTTGGAGGCAACCAGCGACTAAAGTTTTCTGGTTTCGCCCAGAGATCGTAAAGGAGGTCGATCGGGGCCTCAAAAGTTCGATTGACGATGAAAACGTCACGTTTATGAGTTTTCTCTTCAAGAAATTCGCCGAGGCGATCCCAGGTGCTGTTTCCGCCTGCGGCTTTGATAAAGCCTTTAATACTGGTCGCGGCCTCCTCTGATTCGAGGGTCATCCGCATATCCATCAGGGTTTTGCCGTCTTGTTCTTCAAAATTAACAGTCACCCGGAAGAGAGGTGGCGTGGTTTCCGTTGCGCCATGATCGTAGACGAGACGTTTCTTCTCCACAACTTCATGATAAGTGGTCACGTTCGGATATTCTGTGCCGTCAGGCCCATGCATCGTATAGATCCACTTGCCGCCGATCCGAAGGTCTTTACTCTTGGTGCTGATAGAGAACCCGCGAGGTCCCCACCATTTCGCAACGAGCTTCTCGTCAGTCCATGCCTCCCAGACCAGGCGAACAGGTGCATCATAGACACGTGAAATGTAGATTTCATTCGGAAGTCTTTTTGCGCTCACGGGCTTTTCCTTTTTTTTGACTCGTTGGTTTCACTTTCTCATCGGCGACCATGGTCTTAAGCAAATCGTCCAAACGATCGAAGCTTTCTTCCCAAAACACTCGATATTGATCCATCCAGTCCGAAGCTGGCCTAAAACCCTCGCCATTTAACCGACAAGGGCGCAAGACGCCGTCGCGGCCTTTGGATATCAGCCCAGCTTCTTCGAGCACCTTGAGGTGCTTGGTGATCGCAGGGCGACTCATGTCTTCAAGAAAAGGTTCGGCAAGGACTGAGACATTAGTCTCGCCTTGGGAGAGGCGAACCAAGATCGCTCGCCGGGTGGGATCGGCCAGGGCTGCAAAAGTCTGACTCAAGCGATCACTCATATATATAACCTCTTGGTTAATTAACCTTCAAGTTAAATATATAGATCGGCCAATGGCCTGTCAATCTTGATGATTTTAATTTTTTGGCAATGATTTCAATGTCGCGATGGGGGGGGTAGAGGTTCGGATTTCGTCATAGACCGGGGTGCAGTCTGACTCAAGGCAGGCGGTTCAAGCGCTCGATCTCGCCCGACAGTCTGCCACTCAAAGTTAAAGCAAACATATGAAAATCTCCAAGTAGCGACCAGAGTGGATGCCGAAAGGTTGCCGGACGGTTTTTCTCCACCAAGAGGTGGCTGATCCAAGCAAAGCCGTAACCAAACAGAGGCATGCCCCAGAACCAACGCGCATCAACAAAAGATAGAACGGCCAGAACTCGGAATAGGATTTAAAATCTGAGATGTTTGATTGGTTAGGCATACACGCTCTCCTTTAAAAAGATGATAATATCAGCGTGCGCACGTCAGTGTATACTGAAAGCAAGAGTATTCGAACTATGTAGATGGAAGACAGCGTATGAGCGACAAAGTCGATGAATTTGTTAATAATTCGAAACAATGGCGAGATGAAATTGAGGCCCTTCGGGCAATTCTTCTTAGCAGTAAGCTCGACGAAGACTTCAAGTGGTCCAAGCCCTGCTATACGTTCGAAGAGAATAACATTGCTATCATTCAGCCATTCAAATCGACCTTGGCTCTGATGTTTTTCAAAGGCACATTGCTGAAAGATCCCGATGGTGTTCTTGTTGCGAATGGTCCTAATTCCCAGTCGAGTAAACGCTACGAGTTTGGATCGGTGCAAGAAATCAACAAGGCTAAGTCCAAGATTAAAGCCCATATCAAAGAAGCTATCGAGATCGAAAAAGCAGTTGTGAAGGTTGAACTTAAAAAGAAAAATGAGCCTACACCAGACGAACTTACTGCTATGTTCAAGAGCAAGCCCAAGTTCAAGAAAGCGTTTGAAGGCCTAACGCCAGGACGCCAGCGCGCCTACATTCTACACTTCTCGAGCGCAAAACAATCAGCTACAAGAATTTCTCGTATTGAGAAATGCATGCCGAGAATATTGGAAGGGAAAGGCATCAATGATATCTAGTCCGCTTGGACAAATTAAAGAGTCGATCTCAATCTGATCTGCGATTGTTATAAATCGTTTCGAAGTACTGCTCAGCGCTCGTAGGCTGATGCCCTATCAGCTTCGCCAAATCATCCGTCACCAGATCCCATTCACCCTGATTAATTCCCTTTATCCAATCTAATAGAAAAGGAGCGACGAACTCGGGTACACCGGCGGCGATTTTACGATGTAAATATTCGTCATCGGATATAGCTACAAATGGAACATTTTGATTTGTGGCTTTTGAGATGATATCTGCGATCTCTGAAAGACTAACTGCAGAACTTCCAGATAGAATATACCTCTTATTCTCATGACCACTTTGAGTGAGAATTGCACCATGAGCCTCAGCCAGGTTTTCACGAGTCGCAGCGGCGACCTTTCCACTGCTCTTTGGAGCATGAATGCCACTCTTCAAAATATCGGCGTCGAAAAATGAAGGAAGTGTATTAAGAAAGGGAGGGTGCTGAACGAAGGTATAAGTAAGACCTGAGGCCATTATCTTCTCTACAGTGAAGACATCCTCGTCTGTGACTTCTTTCATGGAAAAGTTCGATCCTGTCTTTCGAATAATCGGCATGAAAAGGATATGCTTAATTCCCGATTTTACAGCTGCATCCACAACATTAGCGTGAGCTTGCTTTCGATCGGTAAAGGCTTGCGAAGAGACAAGCATGAGTTTCTCCACACCTTTAAAGGCTCGAAGGAGAGATTGCGGGTCCATATAATCACCTTGGTGCAATTCCACCCCCAAGGACCTCAGGTCTTGAGCTTTATTTGGATCGCGTACCAGGGCCGCAATGTCCCCCGCCGGTACTTTTCTTTCGAGAAGATTGAGCACCGTGAGCCGTCCAACATGTCCACTCGCACCAGTAACAAGAACCTTGCCCATAACAAACTCCAATTCGGCAACTATTATAGTTTCTAAAAAGAATAAAAAAAATCTAGGCTAGCTTGCCTCAATTTTTTGAACGATATCAGCTATTGTTGTCTTTGCAATTTCCGCTTCAAAAGCTTGTTGAGCAGCAATCGATACTTCTCCCATCACGCCTTTGATATTGCGGCTTATCACACAACTCTTGTTTGCAGGATAACTATGGATAGCAAACGCCTTTGGTGCTTCGACAGCCACATACACATCGCGAAGAGTGATTTTTTCCGCCCCGCGTGCGAGTTCACAGCCGCCCAATTTTCCTGTATGAGTCCTGATCAATGCGGCTCTCGACATTTTAGCCAAGACACGTTTAACAAACGCAGGATTTGTATTTACGCTCTCAGCGAGAGCCTCGGACGTGACAAGACCCTCTCGACTCGCTAGGCCTGCTAACAAGTGAACTGCTATAGAAAATTGTGTGTTTACTGAAGCCATAACGGTAACGATAATAGTTGCCGTTCAAAATGTCAAGGTTCGAATTTTAATTGAAGCTGAGGAAGAGCTAGAAGTCAGGATGAGAAACATCCAAACACAAAAAAGCCGAAGTCAGTTAAGACTTCGGCTTTTTGCTATCCCTAAGAACCTTTTTAACCGTCTCTTCAAGAAGAGATGGTCGGGGCGACAGGAGTCGAACCTGCGACCTCATGGTCCCAAACCACGCGCGCTACCAACTGCGCTACGCCCCGTTTCTTAGGAAACATCTTGTACCAAATAACTTCCGCGCTCGTCAATAGATGAGAATCAAAAAGCGCTCGCCAGATTGAAGTTTTGAAACTAAGAAAGAAATACTGGCGCTAAAGCTATGTCATCCGTGGGGTTCAGACATGAAAAGCTTCAAAATTGATCAGGTGCTCACCGATGACGGCAGCTTCACGATACGCCACCCTGTCTACGATGAAGAATTTCACTCCAAAACCGGTGCCAGACGGGAAACTCTCGAACTCTATATGAAAGCCAGCGGCTATTCTGAGCATCTACAAAACTGCCATAATCCAATTGGTATTTTAGATGTAGGCCTTGGTCTTGGGTACAATGCCCTCATGACCATTGAATTCTGGATGCAGAGCCCCGGACTCACCGATCTGCACATGTTGAGCCTCGAACATACCGAAGCTCTTGTCGAGGCTCTGACGGATCCTGAGACTGCATGGAAGGAAGGTTGGTCGCACGAGTGGAAACTCTGGTCGCAGGAACTCAAAAAGAACTCTGCGTCCCACTGGTCCTGTAAGCTTACTCACCCGCTCACGGGCAAAACCCTTTACTGGTCCACCCAGGTCGGCGACGCTCGAGATGCGAATTTTGAAGGCTGTGCATTTGATTTCATCTGGCAAGATGCTTTCTCATCAAAGAAAAATCCCGAGCTCTGGACTCCAGAATGGTTCTCCAAAATTGCCAGAGCATCTAAGCCCGAAGTCAGCCTCGTGACCTACAGCGTCGCTCGCCTCGTTCGCGATAATCTCGAAGCTGCGACGTGGAAGCAAGGACGATCTGTTCTGCGTGGTTTGTTATTGCTAACATCAAGACCTTCTTCACGACGACCGCGAGCTGGTGCCGAAGCAGCCGCTGCAGGACGAGCGTTTGGACGACGATCATCACGACCAGCGCCGCGAGGAGCTTGAGGACGATCACCACGTGGTGCTTGAGGACGATCACCGCCACGGCCACCCGATGCTGCTGGGCGATCACCGCGACGAGGTGCTTCACCGCGGACGTTAGAACGATCGCTACGACCTTCAGATCCACCAAAAGCACGGCCGCGAGAAGTCTCTGGACGACGACCAGCAGGTGCTGAACGACGTTCTTCAGGACGAGGACTGCGTCCACGGCCTTGTGGAGCGCCGCCGCCGCTTGCTCTACCGCGAGCCGATGGATAGGAGTCAGGATCGAGCTGACGCATGAGGCGCATGTCTTCGTAAGTTACGAAGTTAAGTGCGATACCCTTACGACCGTAACGACCAGTACGGCCGATGCGGTGGATATAGTCTTCATGAGTCTTAGGCATATCGAAGTTGATAACGAACTCGATATCATCGATGTCGATACCACGACCTGCGATGTCAGTTGCCACGAGGATTTGTGTCTCGCCTTTGCGGAAGTTCTCAAGAGCACGTTTACGCTGCATGTGAGTACGGCCACCGTGGAGACGATCCGCGCGGTATCCAGCTGCACGAACGACTTTTGCAAGACGCTCTGTACCGTGCTGAGTCTTGACGAAGACAATGGCTTTGCCTTCCATGTTCGACAATTCTTTCAAGAGGAGTTCTTGTTTAGAATCCTGTTGAGTCTGAATCATTTTTTGTTCAACGGTTATTGCAGCAGCGAGTTGTTCACCAACTGTCACGCGAACCGGGTTGCGCAAATAGCTTTCTGCAAGCTTCATGATTTCTGGAGGAAGAGTTGCCGAGAAGAGCATCGCCTGACGCTCAGATGGCAAGTGGGGAACGATTTGCTCAAGCTGAGGAGCAAAGCCCATATCAAGCATACGATCGACTTCATCGAGAACGAGAATGCCGACGTTCTTCAAATCAACTTTACGCTGAGAAAGAAGGTCAATCAAACGGCCTGGAGTCGCGACGACTACGCGTGCACCCTGGCTCATCATTCGAACCTGCTGGCTCATCGACGCGCCGCCGATGATCAACGCAATGCGGATGCCATAAGAATTGAAAGCCATCGACGCGAGGTTGCGATTGATCTGATCCGCGAGCTCACGTGTAGGAGCGAGGATCAAAGCTTTCTTATCAGGATTCAAAAGAAGATATTGAATGAGAGGAATACCGAAAGCACCTGTTTTACCAGTACCTGTTTGCGCGCAACCCAAGATATCGCGACCCTGAAGTGCGGCTTGAATCGTTTGCTGTTGGATTGGTGTGGGCTCTGTGAACCCCATTTTGTCGAGTGCTTTGGTGAGTGAATCTTCGAGGTTCAGTTCGTGGAAAGTAGAAAAACTGGTCATAGGATCTTTCTGGCAAAGCGTAATACGCGATGCCGGCTCGAAGACGCACTTCGAACCATATGCGGACTGAGGACTTGCGTGTTTAAGGTCGACCAGGCCTAGTTTGGAGAAATAAATAGAGCTGTAGCTATGAATTCAACGCTCTTACTTAGGATTAACTCCAAGGACACGCAGGGCGCTGAAAGTACACATTACCCAGTTGGGCTTAGCTTGATAACACAGTTTGTATGAGAAGTATTGCTTTTTCATTGGAGCAAAGGCTAGAAAGTGCGGGCTTCTTGGCTGAAATCGCGGGATCTAGTCTTTAGGGGTTCCCGTAGAGAACCCCTAAACTATCAAACAAATTTTTCGATTAGTTTCTGAAGGTTTTGCGGTGGCTGCGCACCGATGACGCTCTCAGCAACTTTGCCTTCTTTGAACATAACGAGATAAGGAATCGAACGAACGCCGTAACGAGCTGAGACTTCTGGGTTCTCATCAACGTTGACTTTAACGATCTTCACTTTGCCCTGAAATTGTTCAGCTAATTTCTCGAGACTCGGACCGATCGAAAGACAGGGTCCACACCAAGGTGCCCAAAAGTCAACAAGAACAGGCTCTTGCGAGTTCAATACTGCTGATTCGAAGTCAGAATCACCAACCGGTTTTGTGAATGTAGCCATTGTATTACCTTCTTCTTTGTCTTAAGGGCTTAGGCCTAAACCTCTGTTAGTAGAGTAAGTCCAGCCAAGCTTCTGTCAAGCTATGTTCTTCTTATCGGACTTTTGTCCAATTAGTGTACTAGTTTCGGATCGAGGGCATCGCGGAGTGCATCACCAACAACGTTAAGCGCGTATAATATCACGAACATAACGACAGTTACACTGACAAGCGGCCACCAGATTCCATTGCTCAATTCACCAGCTGCCGTTGCAATCATCATACCCCAGCTACCATCGCCTTTAACACCCACACCCAGGTAAGTGAGAATGACTTCGAACTTAATCGCGCCTAACATACTGAGCGATGCACTTACGATCGCGAGGTGAAAGACGTTCGGAAGAATGTGGCGAAAGATGATGTGCGCATCGCTCGCGCCGAGCAAGCGAACAGCGAGAACGTATTCCATGTGTTTATGTTTCAGGACTTCTGCACGAATCATGCGGCAGAGACCAATCCATCCTAAGACACCCATTGCCACACACATCGAAACAAGACCTAGGTCCGGAGCATTCGGTGCCACTGCTGCGTTTGGATCCTGCCCACTGCTGCGTTTGGATCCTGCCCGAGGCCAGAACGTACCGCATAAGAAATACCGACGAGGAGAAGAATATTCGGAATTGACGAAAGGATCGTGTAAATCCAAGAGATCGTTGCATCGACTTTGCCGCCAAAATAACCAGCGAGTGAGCCCATAAACATACCGACTGGAATACTGATCGATGTGACGAAGACGGCAATGGTCAT
Organism: Pseudomonadota bacterium; assembly: GCA_004193325.1. GTDB lineage: Bacteria > Bdellovibrionota_B > Oligoflexia > Oligoflexales > Oligoflexaceae > Oligoflexus. Next base: position 10,459 of record SEDW01000330.1, read on the forward strand.
CGCAGTTTTAGTACCGGCTAGTATTTTGTACAGGACCGAACGTCCAAAAATATCGGTGCCTAAAATTTTTGCAAACTCAAGACTTGGCGGCTCATAGGTAGAAGCTACGCGCTCCTGAAAATCAGGTAAAAGCCCGCAGTATCCGGCGATGGCTATCAAAAAATATGTCGCGACGATTATCAGACAGGCCACGGTCATCTTCTTGCCGAGGAGTCTTCGCAAGGCGCGCTGAGTGACACTCTCGCCTTCCTGCTTAAGGACCTGGGCACTGATGCCGTCTGTTGAATCTAGTTTTTGTGTCGTCTCCAAAGCCTCTTCCCTCTCAAACCAATTCTGCATTCAGGATCATCATAAGCCCTAGATCACTCGAGTTGAACCCGCGGATCCACGTAGGCATAGAGCAGATCTGTGATGAGGTTGAACATGGTGAAGGCTATCGCGATTAAAATCGTCATGCCTTTGATCACAGGGAAATCACCGTTATTGATCGCAGTGATGAGAATGTCGCCCGTACCCGGAATCGAAAAAAATCGCTCCATGAGGAAGGCGCCAAGAATTAAAGTAGGAATCTCAATCACGGTATAAGTAAGAATGGGAATGAGCGCATTGCGCATGATGTGCTTGAACATGATCTGCCGAGGCGAGCAACCTTTGGCCGTAGCTGTGCGAACATAGTCTGCTCTTGTTTCATCCAGAAACACGGTTCGGAAAAGTCGAATTTCAGGTCCAGCGGACACCACGACTGTGATGATCCAAGGGAGAATAAGATAAGGGATCGCACTAAAACCTGACTCGTATCCATTGATAGGAAACCAGCCGAGCAGATAAGAGAACACATACTGAAAAGACATAATGTAGACGAGGTACGAGATACTCATTCCCGCCACGAAGAGAACCGTACTGTAGCGATCGATCCAGGATCCCCGATAAAAGGCGATCAGGATCGCAAGCGAAACGTTAATGAGAAGTCCGGCGAAGAAGGGAGGAGCCGTGAGCGAGAGAGACACGAGTGCCCCACTCGCGAAGGTATCGCTCAGCTTCTCCCCCGACACATAGGACTCACCAAAATCGAAGGTCACAATCTGCTTCAAAAAGTCGAGATACTGCATGGGAGTGGATTTATCCAGACCCCACTTGGCACTCAGGTTGGCAATCGCTTCAGGCGTGGCATGATTTCCGAGTGCTACACGCACGGGATCCTCACCCACCTTGGTGAAGAGAAAGAACACAATCAGTGATACACCCAAGAGAATAGGGATCATCTGAAGCAGGCGACGTACGATGTAAGCGAGCATAGCCGAGGCCCCTATGGATTACTTGAGATCGAGGTATTTGTATGGATATTCTTCCATCATATTGCGCTTGAAATTCTTCACGCTTTTCTGGGTCATGCCCATGGCAAGCATATGGTATGTCGGAATCAGAGGAACTTCGTCTTTGATGATTGCATCCATTTCAGCAAAGATTTTGAAACGCTCTGGGCCGTTCGGCATGTCGCGCGACTTCAAATAGAGCTCGTCGTATTTGGCATTTTCAAAGTTACCGTCGTTAGGAAGAGGCGCACGATTCTTTGAGTAAAGAAGTGCGTAGAAGTTTTCTGCATCCGGATAATCCGCATTCCATCCGAAGTCGGCCATCTGAAAGTTACCAGCGGTAGATTTTTCAAGAAAGCTGGAGAAGGTCTGGAAATTACCGACCACAGTTACGCCGATTTTTGCCAACTCATTACGCACATATTCAAATTGCTGACGCTGATAGTTGACGGTCGAGCGGAATTCCATAGTGATGGGCGGAAGACCTTTACCGCCTGGAAAGCCTGCCTCGGCTAGTTTCTTCTTAGCCTCTTCAAGATTTTGAGTAACGTACCCAACTGATCCCGTGTCTGTTGCAGCTCCGGCGATTCCAATGGGAACGATCGAATTGGACACGAGGCCTCTACCGTTCAACAGCACCTCGAGAAATCCCGGAGTGTTAAGAGCGAGGGCGATTGCTTGACGCAAAGCTTTATTTTTGCCGACTAGATTGTCTCGCATTCCAAATTTTGGAAAGCTAGTTGTCAAAGTTGGGGCGTAATAAAGATTAAAATCTTTGTCAAACTCAGGCTTGAGTTTGAAGTCCTGGGTATTGGGAGTGTGCGTAACAAAGTTGTTAAAATCATCTTTTGCGATCTGAACCCAGTGCAATTGGCCCTTTTTAAATTTAAGCATTGCGGGTTGGGGCTCTTCGATCAGAGGCAGATGTACCTCATCGACGAATGGAAGCTGCTTTCCAGCCGCTTCGGCAATCATGCCCTTATCAGACTCTTCGCCTGAACTCGGGAATTTTTCCCAATAGTTTGGGTTCTTCACAAGGACTGTCGTTCCACGGCGAGAGTAACTCTTCATCATGAAAGGGCCAGTGCCAACGGGATGCTTGGCGAATTCTTCGCCGTACTTCTCGACAGCTTCTTTTGGAACGATCGACATCGAACCGACAGCGAAAGGAAAGAGATTCAAAGGCGAATCCTTAGCGAATTTGATCTTAAGACTGTAATTGTCGACTTTGGAAATGCCAGAGATTTCAGTCTTGCTGTAATCAAAGCCTTTAGGGACTTTCTTTGAGGCTTCGCGAAACTCATCCATACCAACGACGGATCCAGCAATGACCGAATAGCTGCGATCATTAACGTTGGCATCGGCGAAACGTTTCAATGAGAAGATCACATCGTCTGCGTTCATCTCACGGCCTTTACCGCCGGCGAATGATGCGTCGTCGTGAAACTTAACGCCCTTCTTTACCGTGAAGAGGTAAGTGCCATCAGCCTGCTTCTCTGGCATTTTTTCGAGCAGGGCAGGCTCCAGCTCATAGGGACGTTTTAAGTAGTTATACTGAAGGAGAGTATCGAATATATTTTTAACAATCTGAACCGAGACAGCATCAAACTGTCTCTGAGGGTCGAGTGTCTTTGCTTCCGATAGGAGGTAATGGTAGAAAATCTTAGGACCAGCTTGCCCACCAGCAAGTTCCGATGGTTTCTTCTTCGTACATGCCGAAGAGAAAGACATGCCGAGGGCGAGGCCAACAGCCAGACAGAGATT
>SEDW01000331.1 GCA_004193325.1 Pseudomonadota bacterium
CCGCCTTCCCCTTTGTTATCGGCGCGCATGACGACGAGCAGATACTTCACGGAGATGACGAGGATGAGTGACCAGACGATGAGCGAGAGGACGCCGTAAATATTCGTTGAGTTCAGTTCGATCCCGTGCGGCCCATGAAAACATTCACGAAGCGCATAGAGGGGACTGGTACCGATATCGCCGAAAACGATACCGAGTGCTCCAAGAGTGGTCGCTGCGAGTTGCCCCGCGGTTTTTTTCGAACACTCGTGAGCAGAATGAGACGAATCCGACATTCAATGTTCCTCAGATAGTTGGGTCCGGGAGGAATCCGTAGGTCTCATCCTACTCCATAATTCCTCTTCGTTTGCTGACGAGGTTAGCTGTCGGGCTCGAGTCGAAGAGTCCTCTACGTTTTTTACAAAACGATTCGCCCCAAGTGTTGGGTCCCCCGTTCTCACTTCCGTGAGATTAAGCAGTAGGATCTAGATATCACTTCGCTAATTCTACTGCAAATGATTGTAATCTTTAAGACTGTTCAGCAAAGGCCAGGCGAAGCCGATCATTAAGGCAGGGCGATCCCCCTTTTCCTTTGTTCTCTTCGAGGTTTAGCTTTGGCCGACTGGCTCATATCGGCGAATCGGATGGCTTTAAAATGGCCAATGGCGAAACTTTCTTCGGAGGCCTAGCGCCCTCAGGGCGATTCCCAGGACAAAAGGTCGTGATCATGCCCTTGCCTTTACAAGCCTCTCCCCTCCGCTTAAGGTGAAAGCGGCAATGAAATATTTCAGCGAAATTTTTGAGAAGAGTAGGCGAGGGGTAAGGGCGATATGGAATTTGATGGTGTGTATATCGTGCTCTCCCTGATCTTTAGCACCTTCGGTCTGATGTACTTTCGCTACGGGCGGCGTCTGAACAAGGTTCCGTGGATTGCCATTGGTGTCATCCTCATGATCTATCCCTATTTTGTGCAGTCTCGGATCTGGATGATCGTAGTCGGAGTTTTGCTGATGCTCATCCCACCTTACGTCTGGCGTTAGGCCTCTGAAGAAAAAGCTCGCCTCACTTGAATTCCTAAGTGTAATCTCTTAGTCAGTTGCAAGAGAATTGTAGGCAATGTATATTTAAATCATGAAAAAAAAATCGACTGTGCCGCTTAAATTAGATTCGATGCTCTGCTTTACGCTTTATTCGACTTCGCTTGCGATGTCGAAGGCGTATCGACCTTTGCTCAAAGATTGGGGTTTGACCTATCCTCAGTATCTCGTGCTCATAGCACTGGGAAGGAAGGACGGCATCACCATTTCGAGTCTGGGCGAGGAGCTTTTTCTCGATTCGGGAACACTCACACCGCTTCTCAAACGCATGGAATCGACTAAGCTCTTGGTTCGAAGACGTTCGATTGAAGACGAGCGGCAGGTGCTCGTCTCTTTAACGACCAAGGGGCAGGAACTTTCTGTCGAATTAAATGCTCTGCCTCACGAGATCCATGAATCGACCGGATTTTCGGTGACGGAGATGAAGGCTCTGACCTCAGCCTTGACCAAAGTCCGCTCTTCACTCCTCAGCTTTCAAGAAAGCCACAGCGAAGAAGACTGAATCTTATTCCCGTCATCCGGGTTTTCGACAGGCGATTGTCTTTTCACAAGCCGTTTCTACCAGCCTAAAGCGCTCCCGTATTTGAGCGAAGCCAGCCAGCAACAGAAAGCCGACGCCGGTTGGTCTTTCGAACCTCATGAAAAATTTTGTCGCTTTGAAAGAGAACGAGGCTGCCGGCTTCGGGACTTATCTCGGCCGTGATGAGACTCGAGTCCTCACGATCGTAAATGAGAAGTTCGCCGGCATCGACTTTCAGCCAGCCGTCGTTGAGGAAGAGCACGACCGAGATAATGCGTTCCGAGTTATTTTGAAAACGATCGAGATGTTTGAGATAGAACGCGCCGGGCTCGTAGCAAGCGAAATGACACTCATATTCATTGAGGGAAAGAAAAAAGTTCTGGTTGAGGCTCTCAGAAAGATCCTTCATTTCCAGGAGCCAGTCCTGAATCGACACTTCGGGATCCGATGCGCCAAGCCAGTGAATACTGTCCGAGCGAATGCTGGATTCCTGAGATTTGGAATCGCCTCGGCCGACGCTGGCGTCACGAAAATCGCCCGCATCCTGGTGGCGATTGAGATCGAGAGAGAGTGCGCGGCAGGATTCCTTTGAGATGGCGTTTGGCATGACTGCCCAACCATGCTCACTGAGCGAATCGAGCATTTGAGACAGCTGCTTGACCATTCCATCATTCATGAGTCATCCACCTCTTGTCTTAGAGGTGGACGCTAGCATAAATGTGCTAGCGAAGCCCTAGACATTCGCTAGCATTTTGACCGATTTCTCTCGATTACTTCGCCTTGGTCACTTCGCTGATCAAGGAAATTTCCACTTCGTCACCCACCGATGCGCCGCCATCAAATTTTTCGTCATACTTGATGTGGAACTCTTTGCGGTTGATCTTGCCTTTGGCCTCGAACGCCGCGCGGGTGTTGCCCCACGGATCTTTCACAGTGCCGAGGTACTTGCCATCGAAGGTCACGTCTTTGGTAACGTCTTTAATGGTGAGCGATGCCACCAGCTTGAAAGATTCCGGGGTGCCGCTGACAGACTTGGTTTTCAAAGTCATTGTCGGGTATTTTGTCGCATCAAAGAAATCAGGAGTGCGCAGATGCTCATCGCGTTTGGCGACCGCGGTATCGACAGATTTGATCTGGACTACGGCATCAAATTTGGAATTAGTGAAGGGCTCAGCCAGAACGATAGTTCCAGCGACATCATTAAAACGACCCTCGACTTTTGAGATGACCAAATGCGGAATGACAAACTCCACGCGCGTGTGGGCCGGATCAATCGTGTAATTGCCGGGAACCATTTTCGCTGGAGCAGAGAAACTGGCACTGCTTGCGCCAAGAGAAAGAGCTAGAGTCAGAGACGTGAATAGAGATTTCATAGACAGGCACTCCTTTGAGTTAATAAATGTTTATATCAGCTAGGGGCCTATAAGTTTAAGCTGGTATTATTCTCCATGCTTTCCTCGAGAGCCCTCGGAGTCTATAATTCCCGTGGATTTCGCCATTCCCAAAATAAATGATCAGGATTCCGTTTGGAGGACGATATGGCAGCCGATGAGACCAAACCTTGGTACAGCTTTGATTACAAAACGCTCAAGAGCAGCTTTATCCATACGCCGCGGAGCTTGAAACTCGCGTGGAAGAGTTCGCCAAGGATCAGTATCACCATTGCAGTGCTGACGCTCATCTCGGCCCTCATGCCCCTCTCCATTGCCTACGTTGGCAAACTCATCATCGACAGCATTATGGCCAAGGCTCATGACCAGACGATAGCCTGGGTCCTTGCCGAACTGGGCTTGATTGCGGTGCAGGCATTTGTGCAGCGAGGCCTCTTTCTCCTTCGTTCGCTCCTTGGGCAGAGGCTCGGTGCGGACGTCAATATCATGATCCTTGAAAAGGCAGTGACTCTCGATCTCAGTCATTTCGAGGATTCCGAATTTTATGACAAGCTCACCCGGGCGAGGCGCGAGGCCTCCTCCAGGCCCTTGTCGATGGTCACCGATTCGCTTCAACTCGTGCAGAATGTTTTGACTCTGGCCTCCTATGTGGCTCTCCTTTTCGCGTTTAGCGGCTGGGCTGTCCTCGGCCTCGTGCTCGCGGCCTTGCCAGCGACTCTGGTGGAAATGCGCTTTTCGCATGCAGCCTTTCGTCTCCGCAACTGGCGATCGGCAGAATCGAGAAAACTCAATTACATCGAATACGTTCTGGCGAACGATGAACATGTGAAGGAAGTTAAAGTCCTTGGGCTCGGAGATATGCTGCTCGGCCGCTATAAAAAGTTGACGGAACAGTTTTATACCGAAGACAAAGATCTCGCCGTAAAGAGATCAATCTGGGCCTATCTCCTGTCCCTGCTTGCGACCATCACCTTTTACGGCTGCTATCTGATCATGGCGATCCAGGCCGCCGATGGGGTCTTGAGTTTGGGTAACCTCACTCTTTACGTGATTGCCTTCCGCCAGGGTCAGCAGTCCTTTCAATCCTGTCTCACCGCGATCGGTGGAATGTATGAACACAATCTCTACATGTCGAATCTCTTCAGTTTTCTGGAAATATCCACGCTCCATGCTAAGGCTCCGAAGGGGGCTTCGGTCCTGCCGGTACGGGCCGAAAAAGGAATCCGCTTCGAAAGCGTGGGGTTTCGTTATCCTGGACGGGAGCAATGGGCGCTTCGAGGTATCAACCTCTATATTCCTGAGGGCAAAAGCCTGGCTCTGGTTGGGCATAACGGAGCCGGGAAGACGACCTTTATCAAATTGATCTGCGC
>SEDW01000332.1 GCA_004193325.1 Pseudomonadota bacterium
CAAAATCAGGCTGCTAACAAAAAGACCTCGCAAGACCCAAACGCTAAAAACAACGATATGATGAGCGATATCGATTTCGACAACGATCCGCCTGTCTCGGACATCGATGAGAGCGAATCCGAAATCGTTTACAAAAAGAAGACGATTAAATCCGGCGCTCCTATCAAGTACGGCATGAATCAAAAGATTCACATGCTCAACCGGGAGCCCGGCTCAAAGAGTCTCGACGTCCTCATCATCGATGACGATGAGGGGCTGACCAATCTCATTCAAAACTATCTGGCCGAAGAACGCAGTGACTATGTCGACGTTTGTCACAACGCGATTGATGGCTGGAAAGCCATGCAAAAATTTAATTACAATCTGATCGTCATGGATTGGAACAGCAAAGGTCTCTCGGGCCTCGCTCTCTACAATCGCCTGCGCTCAAAGCCCGAGCTTCGTCGGGTCCCAGTGATCATTCTCACGGGATCGATGGCGCGCGAGAACTTTCGTATCATCGAAGACAATAAGTGCACGCTCGTCCTCGAGAAACCCTTTGAACTGCAGATCTTCGAAAACGCGGTGGAATCGATTCGCAAACGGCAAAAAGCCGACAGCCAGGTTACAGAACTCGCCTGCCAGATCATTAATATGCACAAGGGCGATCGAAAGAAGATCTATCAAACTCTGAAAGACACGACTGCGAAAATACCCTGCAAGTTTGATTTCCTCCTCGCAGCGGGACAGTACCTCTATTACCTGCACGAATATCGTCTGGCTCAAAAAGCTTACGAAGACGCGGCTCGCCTCGAACCGCACAATGTCACGCTCATGACAGAGATGGCTAAAGTTCATTTGCGCCTCGATCATCCGATCGAATCGCTGCGCCTTCTCACCGAAGCTAACCACTTCTCACCGGGAAACATTGAACGCCTTTGTCTTATGGGAGAGGCCGGACTCGACCTCTTTCAGACCGATAAGGCCCAGGAATACTTCCGCCGCGCTCTGCAGATCGATGGGGAAAATCTCACGGCGCGTCAGGGCACGATCGTCACGAACAACCTTGCCGACTACCTGAAATCGGTGGAGAAATCGCAGCCGCTCCGGGAAAAGTTTGCGTCGACCTTAAACCTGATCGGCATTACCTATATCAAAAACAATCAGATCAAAAACGGCATTGAGCAGTATCACTGCGCGATGGCTTTCATCCACGATCTACCGACAACCGCTCGCATACAATTCAATCTGGGCCTTGCCTACTTCCGAAGCGGCGATCATCGCCTGGCCCTCGAATGGCTGAATGAATCCATGAAGAACTCTGATTCCTCCTTCAAAAAGCCTCAGATCTGGTACGAAAAAATTCAGTCGGCTCAAGGGACGACGAGCCTTGAAAACTTCGAAGCAGTCCCACTGGAATGGGACAGCGATGAGTTTGTGGATAGTCTGGCTGACAGCTTAAAAAGCATGATGGAAAACCCCGAATACGATTAAGTCCTTCCCCCGGCCCTGACTTCTGGTTAGAATTTGGTAGAAATTCTTTATGAGCGTTTGCCTTGATTTTAAGCTCGCGTCTTCTTATACAAAGAGGCGATTCGAAATCACGCTCCTTATCCGAGGGAATTACCCATTAAGACTATTCTTCTAGTGGAAGATAATGCGCTCCTCCTCGAGATGCTTGAGGAAGTGCTGTGCTTCGAAGGCTTTCATGTGCTGAAAGCTAACAACGGCCGTAGCGCTTTCGCAATGATCGATTCAGAGACGAAGATCGATATTGTGATCTCTGATGTGCAGATGCCTGGCGGGGATGGCATCGAACTGATGAAAAAGATTCATATGCTCCCGAGCCGCCGAAGACCCGGTTTGATTCTCACGACCGGAAGTGCTTCGAATCTGGCGGAGACCGTTTCGGCCTACTCCCTTCTCGGCATCTTTGCAAAACCTGTCGATTACGAACGCATGATTGAAACGATCAGAAACCACCCGGTTCACGAGACAAGAAAAAACCTAGAAGAAGAACTGGTCTCCTTCTAGGCAGTAGGCCGTGATTCGAGATATTCAAAACACCCGAAGATTAATTTTCAGATCGATGCTTTCAGACCGACGAGAAGTCCGCGACCAGCAAGCGGCGCGATGTCTTTAAGCACCGAGCTATGCACGCGGGCTTCGGCATCGAGAAGGTTATTGGCTTTGGCAAAGATCTCAACCATGCTCGGATCCATATCGATCGCATAATTCACGCTTAGATCCAGCATCGTATAAGCATCGGTCGGCAGCTCATTGTCGGCCACGCGGCTCTGTTTGCCAGCATAAGTCAGGTCAAGACGGGTGCTCAGGGGACCAAAATTCAGCTCTGGGCTCACACCAATATGATATGGCGAGATACGGGGCAGAGGCTGACCATTGTCACGATTCTTGGCAAAGATGTAATCGCCCTTCACTCCAAGATCCATCGACCAGCTGCCTTCGATTAGACGGAAATTGCTTTCGAGTTCACTGCCGTAGAACACTGCGGGAATTGCTGAGAAGCGATATTCCGGCAGAACTTCGTCATCAGCGCCAGGTGCTGCTGGATTCAGAGTTCCATCGGCAAGCCGTTCATTGCCAGAGTTTAGAAGAGCAATGTAGTCTTCGAAGCGGTTATAGAAGCCGCCGAAGGAAACGTGATTAACGCCCGATTTCCAACGGAGAGTAAGTTCCGCCTGGTTAGATTTTTCTACCGAAAGATCTTTGTTACCGAGTTCGTATTGTCCCGTCGCGAGATGAGGCCCATTGGCAAAGACTTCACTATAGGTCGGTGCGCGCTGCGTGGATGAAACGTTGAGCGAGAGACCAAGGCCAGGTTGAATGCTGTAGAGTCCACCAAGGGCAAGGCTGCGGGGATCAAAAGATTTCGATTGCTCTCCACCGAAACGAAGAGTTCCGGGAACGTTTGCATCTTCAGGGCCTCCGTTTTTGGCTTCATGCTCGACGTCTTCCACGCGGCCACCAAAGGTAAATTTAAAATCACCGGCTGGGATCTCCTCGAAGAGAAAGGCGGCCCGCGAGCGGCTGTCGATTTTCGGCAGGAAGGCTTCATCACCAAGCGCTTCAAACTCAGTATCCTGAGTCTGAACACCAATCACGCCCTTCATCGCTCCGATCGGGCGATGGGTCAATTCCAGGCTCGTCTCATAACCCTTGTTTTTAAAGGTCGTACCGACTTCGCCGTCTTCAAGTTCCTGGTGTTTATATTCGGTCTGACCGATGCGGAATTTGGCTTTTTCAAGCAGAGGGCCGAGATCACGCAGTTCAGTGGCGAAGTCGCTCCTCGCGCTGCGCATCTGGATCTTCACAGCTTCTTCGGCAACTGTACCGTAGTCGGATTTAAAACCGGCATAAGAAAATCCAACATAGCCTTTGTCAAAGAGTGCCGAAGCACCAAGAGCTCCACCCTGGTTATCAGCAGCGCTGTTGGGAATTTCGTTCTTAGGTTCGTTGTCTTCTGGAGAAAGTTTACGAAGGCGATCGGAACGGACATTGCCGGGAACGCTGAGGTTTTCAGAACTTCTCTGATAAGCGTCGGCATGAATCGCAAAGTGATCGCCGCCGGCCTCAACGATAGCAGCACCACTTCGCTGCTTATCAGGACCGCCAGCACGAATAACAGTCTTACCATGCACGCCATCGATCTTTTCCGTTGGGATCCGGTTATCGATCGTGTTCACCACACCACCAACGGCAGAGCCGCCGTAGAGCAAGGCGGCCGGACCACGAACCACTTCCACCTGCTGAAGAATCAGGGGATCGATGGTCGAAGCATGGTCGGGACTCAGGGCCGAAGCGTCGAGCGAGCCGATTCCGTTTTGCATGATGCGAATGCGGTCACCATCCTGCCCACGAATAACCGGGCGGGAAGCGTTCGGACCGAAGTAGCTTGAAGATATTCCGGGAGTGCCGGCGAGAGTTTCGCCAAGGGTACTCTGGTTTTTATGAAGAAGATCCTCTTCAGTGAGAATCTGAACCGGCGTGACGAGTTCGAAAAGACTGCTGCCGAAGGGGTTTGCTGTGACCACGATTTTTTCGAGCTCGGTGCTCTTGTCTTTCTCCGCTACAACCTGCTTTGTAGGTGCGGCCGCCTCCTCAGCTTTGAGGCTTGGCGTTGCGGCAAGGGCCAGAATCATACAGGTTAGGTGTCTCATTGACGTTCCTCTAATGCAAAAACTAACGTTCGAATTAAGAGCCAGCTCATGAAATGTCGCCTCCACTCGTAGGAACGTGAGGAATGCGTGTCTTCAATTGCTCGACTGCTTTTCTTATCGCACTAATTTGCAATAGAACGCTAGTGCAAAAAACGGCTTTAAGTGATTCTTCATAGGTTTCAGAGGATTAGTACCGTCTTCTTGGCAGAATTTGGCGAACGATTCATGAAGGATTTAGCGAGGCGGTCAGCGGTGGCGAGCAGTTTTGTGCCTTTCGCCAACACGAAATCACGGGCGGGAAGTTCAAAGTAGATATGCACGGCATAGGAGATGGCTAGAGTTATCGCGAGGGCCAGGGGAAGGAGGATGTAGGGCGAGACCATCTTCAACCAGCGGGCATAGGAAGCCGTTGAAAGATCGATGTGAAACAGGACCTTCGTCAATACCCCATGAATGAGATAGGTCGAGAAAGAAATTTCCCCAAGCTTCATCACCAAAGAATTGGCAAAAACCCTTTCACTCAGAGCACCGGCCTTAAAGAGACCAAGGATGAGCAGACCCCAAAGCGGGACGACGATGAAAACCCTATCATCATAAGCGGCACCGGCGACGATCAGACTGATGAGCACAATGGTTCCGGCGAGGATAGCATTCCAAACCTTTTCGCTACCGCCTCGAAACCAGGGCAGAGCGTGAAAGAGCCAGGCCCCATAGAGAAAGGCAAAACTCATCCGAACGAGGCGCGAAGGCAACCAGGCGTCGGCGATGTGCGTAATGTAGAGGGAGAAGAGTAATGTAATGAGACCGAGACGATCGATCTGGCTCCATTTTCTCCAGCCGGTGATGACGAAGACGAAGAGGACCAGGACCGCAAACCATTCCGCACTCACGGACCAGGATACAAAGTTCCAGCTCAATTGAGTCGCGGGAATCCAGGCATGCAGCATGACGATGTTGAGGACGGCGGAGGTGAGCGAGAACTGATCGGGATTTTGCGGCTCCGCACCGACGAGCTTCATCGCCACGAAGAATAGGACAAAGATTAAAAATGTGAGGATGTGCAGAGGATAAAGACGCGCGAAACGTTTCAAAAGAAACTGGAGGTATTGCGCGAGGCGAAACTCAGGCATGCGATCATAGTAGATATAAGAGATCACAAAACCGCTGAGGATGAGAAAGAAGTCGGTCGCGAGCCGGCCCTGATAGAAGAGATGCTGAAGAGGGAGAGCAGAAATCTGAAGCAAAGACGAAGCATTGTAATGAAAGAGCACGATCCAGAGTGAGGCGTAGGCTCTTACTCCTGTGAGATTCTTTACATATGTTCGGGGCTTTAATTCGCTCATCGAAATCTTTGGCCTCTTCCTCTGTCGCCCTTGATGGGCTTGGCTTTCAATCCATACTGAAATATAAAAATTGATATATTTCATTAGGGTTTTAAAAGCCGGAGGTCAAAGCCAAAGACCTATTTTCTGTAACAAACTTAGAAAATTCCGCGCGTCTTGAACGAGGCTGCGGTCAAAGCGTTGAGATCCGCAGACAGTACGCCGCTAGCTATAGGCGGATTGTAAACAGCGCTTAAACGAGCTTGTGGATCGATGATGAAGTAGCGAGGGGAGTGAGCCATCATATAAAGGTTAGGGTCTCCGGCATTTTCCTCTTCTTTGGAAAAAGTCGTCTTCATCGCATCTGCGACCTTGTGAATCTCGGCGATGGAGCCGGTCGCAGCCTGAATCTCGCTGCTGAATGTTCCCACATAATGTTTGAGAATATCCTGCGTATCGTGCTCGGGATCGACTGTGACAAGTAGAAACTGCACGTTTTCGTGAGCTTCTTTGGAAAGTTTTGGAATTTCCACCTTGAACTGAGCGAGTGTCGTCGGACAGACATCCGGGCAGCGGGTAAAACCAAAGAAGAGGACGGTGTACTTGCCAAGAAGGTTTTGACGAGTGAAGTCTTTGCCTTCAGCCGTGGTCAGATGAAAATCGGAAATTTCATAAGGCACGGGAATCGATGTCGCAGAGATCGCGACTGGCTTGTTCTTATTCTGAAGGAAATTGAAGCCTACGAAAAGCGCTCCAAAAACGACAAAGACGGCTGCGATAATTTTCAGGTTTTTCATCGGCTCAACCCTCATATGGATGACGAAAAGCAGTTCGATCTGAGACCTCGGACTATGGTCCTCTCTTCGGAAGTTTTCAAGTTGAGTCTACTTTTTTACTGCTCAAAAGGCCCTGGCCGTCTAGCATGGGGCTGGAGGTGCGTCATGAATCCCAAGACAATCTTGATCTCAGGAGCAAACGGCGGAATCGGATCCTGTCTCGTCAGGGCCGCGAGCAGCCGTTGGCCGGAAGCGAAGATTTTTGCCGTAGCCCGGGACGAAAGAAAACTCATCGCCCTCGGCCGTGATCTCCCGCATTTCATGGCCCTGGCCTACGATCTGACTCATCCTCAAGGCGCTAAAGCTATGGCAGAAGTCCTGGCGGCTGAGACGGACACGATCGACCTCGTTATCCATACTCTGGGCGTTTTGAATGGCCTCGGTCAAAGGCCGGAGAAAAGCTTAAAGGAAGTGGATGAAAAAGCCCTCGCCGAAACGTTCCGCATCAATACGATGTCAGCTATCTGGCTAGGACAGGCGATTAAGCCCTTTCTTCAGCGCAAAAACTCCTGGGGCCATGTGATGATTCTATCGGCCAAGGTTGGTAGCATTGGTGACAACGAACTCGGCGGTTGGTATTCCTATCGCATGTCCAAGGCGGCGCTTAACATGGGAATCAAGACGATGGCTCTTGAGTTCCGGCGAAGCAATTGCCCGGGGGCGCTGGTCGCGGTTCACCCTGGAACAACCGTGACTGACTTCTCAAAAGACTACGTAAAAAACTGGCCCGCCGAGCGCCTGGCGACTCCTGAGATGACGGCTGAGAGGCTTCTTAAGCTTGCGGAAATGCTGGAGCCCGAGCACAACGGCAAATTCCTCCACTGGGATGGCAGTGAACTTCCCTGGTAACCCAGGAAAATCCCAGGAATCCGGCCTTAAGATTCTTGAGTAAAATATCGATGGCGTTCTTCGGCCGGTCTGGTATAAGTTGCTCCGTCACAACTGCCAGGAAGCACGCAATATGACTCAAGTCGATCAGCTCCAAGCCAAAGCCCAAAACCGTTTCGACAGCCTTAAGCTCTCGCCCACCTTACTCTCGGTGATCGAAGAGATCGGCTACGTGGCGATGACGGAAATCCAGGCGAAAGCGATTCCCTTGCTGCTCGCTGGTCGCGACGTCATTGGCCAGTCGAAAACCGGTAGCGGTAAGACAGCAGCTTTTGGAATTCCCCTACTCGAAAAAATCCGCGTCCAGGATCGCCGTGTGCAAGCACTCGTGATGTGTCCGACTCGCGAACTCTGTACCCAGGTCGCCCGCGAATTTAGAAACCTCGGTCGCCGCATGCCAGGCCTTCAGGTCCTCGTCGTTTGTGGTGGTCAGCCCGTGGCTCCTCAGGCATTTGCCCTTGAAAAAGGTGTGCATATCGTCGTTGGAACCCCAGGCCGTATCCTCGATCACATTCGCCGTGACAGCATCCAACTCTCAAGACTTTCGACCGTCGTTCTCGATGAAGCCGATCGTATGCTTGATATGGGCTTTCAGGAAGATATGGAAACCATTCTTGCTGAATCTCCGCCGTCGCGTCAGACCGTATTCTTCTCGGCAACTTTCCCCGACTCGATCGGCGAAATGAGTGCCGCTTATCAGAGAGATCCGGTTGAAGTGACGATCGAAAACACCGATGAATCCAAAGCGGATATCCATCAGGTCCTTTATGAAACGACGAACGAAACCAAAGCCGTCGTTCTTCAGGGACTTCTGCAGCAGATACAACCGAAGTCGACCATCGTCTTCAGTAACTTCAATCTCCACGGCGATCTCTTGCAGATCGACCGTGACAAGATCATGGCTCGTTTCAGAAACCAAAGTATTCGTGTTCTCGTCGCCACCGACGTCGCTGCCCGCGGTATTGATGTCGCCGATCTTGATCTCGTGGTGAACTACGATCTTCCGCAAAAGCCTGAAACCTACGTCCACCGTATCGGTCGTACTGGACGCGCTGGTAAAAAAGGTCTCGCGATCTCTTTTGCAACGCCGAAAGAATCCTACCGTGTGAACGGTATTGAAGATCACACGGGCACCAAATTCGAACGCGAAAAATTTAACGTCGCCGCCGAATCCAAAATGCAGCGCACTGAAAAACCAAAACACGCCGAAGCCCTCATGGCGACGATCCACATCTCCGGAGGCCGTAAACATAAACTTCGTCCTGGCGATATCCTGGGCGCTCTTACCGGTGAAGCTGGTGGC
>SEDW01000333.1 GCA_004193325.1 Pseudomonadota bacterium
AGCTCGAAAAACTATCGTTCGACGCACAAATCAGCAACTTCAAACCGATGGTGTCCCGTATCTACCGCGTCCTCCACACAACCAAAGGCCTCTCGCGAACCTTCGACATGACCGAGATGAGTGACGCTGTTCACAACGCGGAAAGCGTCTGTCAGGAATGGCAGAATTCCGATCAGTTCGACCCTTACAAGATTAGCGTCTTCCGTAGCTGCCTGACCCTTATCCATGCCTCACTCTACGAATACAAGCGCATCAACTTCGATGTCCTCGGCCGCAAACGCAACTCGATGATCAGCGTCGACCGCGCCTACATCGAGAACGCCATTCGCACCCTTTCAGCCGAACTCGAGGACGAAAACCTCGACCGCCTCCAGATCGCCCGAGTGGTTCTCGACTTCAAAAAGCTCTACCTCAAAGAGGTCAAGACTCTCATCAGCGAGGATATCAAGGGCCTCGTAAACATCAGCCTCAAGCTTGGCAAGGAAGCTCCGGAGTTTCACTTTCAGTCGGATTCCACCGTTTTCGTCAAACCCGAATTTGAATCCGCTTTAAGAACGGTCTTCATTCACAGCCTCAGAAACAGCATCGACCACGGCATTGAGATGCCCGAGGAACGCCTCGCGGCTGGCAAGAGCGCTAGCGGTAACATTAATGTGACCTCGCATCTCTCTCAAGACGGCAAACATTTCATTCTCGAAATTCAGGATGACGGGCGAGGTTTGCAGATAGACCGCATTTCTCAGAAGGCTCTCGCCATGGGACTTGTCACCGAAGAACAGTTGAGTCGCTTGACTCCGCAGAAGATTGCCGATCTCATCTTCTATCCTGGCTTTTCGACAGCTGCTGACCTCAGCGATATGTCGGGCCGTGGCGTTGGAATGGATTCTATTCAAAAGACGATTCAGGAACATGGGGGAAAAGTCGATATCGTGCTTAAGCACGGTAATTCTCAGTCTAACTTCGCGTTTATACTCCGATTCTCCATACCTATCAGGCACATGGACACGGGCCGCATGAGTATGGGCGAGCTTCAAACGGCTTCCTAATCGCCCCCGACTCACACACGTCGCATCCATATAATTATTCTGAAAATTTATTTAATTCGGCTCGTCTCATGCTTCAATAGAATACAGGTGATTCTGAACTTTTCACCCTCATCTTATCTCCTGAGTGAGTCTACATGCTCAAATTCAAAACCTTGATCCTGCTCCTCTTCCTTGCAACGTCCTGCAAAACAATCGACTCTGATCGGTCGTTGGTCTCCGCGTCCTATCGAACGCTCCTAATCCCCGACAAGGAAATCGCAGATCTCACTTTCGATTTCTGTGCGGACAAAGCGGCTTTTTCTGCCAAGAATGCTCTTTGGCTGAGCTACCTCGCTATCGGGCAGTACACTCACTTCGGTATCTTCGGTCCTCGTCTGGAAGAATTTGGATTTGGTGACAAGGGAGAGGGCGAAGCTTATCGCAGGTTCTGGTACACGCTCAGGCTCAAACGCATCATCGAAGGCCGATCCGATACAGACGACAGCTGGAAAGACGAAAGGTCTCGAAACGAAAGACTCGCATTGATCAAAGCCGAATACAAAAAAGCTTTTGGCGAGGACTACAGCGACGACGGGCGTGGATCTTCGGACTTCGAAAAAAGCATAGTCGGGTCAAGTTCCAATTCCAAGATTCGCTTTATGAGTGGCGGATTGCTTTCAGGCGGTATCTTCGTCAAAGGATCCACACAAGTACTCTATGCTGAGCATCCTAAGAAAGACTTCACCGTCATCAGTTTTCGAGGCACTGAATTTGACGAACGATCGGATTTGCTCACTGATGCTAACCTTTCGTTTAGAAAACTTGAAGGCATGGGTTCTGTTCACGACGGCTTTTATAACGCCTACCGTGAAGTCGAGGACAATCTCCTCGCTATTCTCAAGCAAAGAGATTCCTCTGCAGAAAAACCGATCCATCTCTTTATCAGCGGCCATAGCCTTGGCGGAACGCTCGCCAATCTGCTTACTGCAAAGATTGCCTCCATGCACAAAAAGGGAGAATTCACGAACATTCGTCTCGAGGCGACATACACTCTTGGATCGCCTCGTGTCGGCAACGGAGCCTTCGTGAGAGCTCTCGATGAGTTGACCCAGAAACAAGCCATTGGCCTTTACCGCATCCGCAATCACCGCGATTCCGTCACGGCTCTTCCGCCGAGTTATGGCTACGATACGAGCTACTGGCACGCGGGTGCTCTCATCTACATTTCAAAGGATGGCAAATCCCATTTCGGTGACGGATATGCCGACATCGAGAAGAACAGCGACTACATGAGGAGCTATCCCACCGATCCCCGAGACCACAACACCGGCATGTACTTTGCGGCTATGAAATCTCTTTACCTGGCGAACATGGACAACGACCTGTCAAAATGTGATGACAACTCACCGCAAAAACCTTTTACACCTTTCCTTGAGAATCGTAGATCACGTCAAAATGATCCCAAATAACGAGTGCATTGATCGCGAAAATGCCGAGAATAGCCCCCGGTTCGCAGTGATCTCCCTGCTGCGAACCAAATTCCCGATTTTTCCTCGAATTTCACCCTTAGAACTGCCTGGCCTGACACGGCTTTAGACCCCAAAATTCTCTTTTGACGATCCCTCTAAAAATAGGCTATAGCCATAGCGTGGCTCACGCGCGAATACGCGTCAAAGCGAACGCGAAGACCTGAGTACAATCAGCCCGGATTTTTTATCCCTGATGCCGCTTGTTTCCTCGTCTTCCTATACGAATCCAATTCTATTCATCCTTGTTCCATAACCCGAGGTCTTGTCGCATGTTTGATGTTCTGAGCGATGGTTTTCGCGAAGCCAAATTGAAGCTTAAGGGTAAAGCGGTCCTTAGCGAGTCTGCCGATCACTTCGTGCAGATCTGTCATCAAGAACTCGAAGCCCTTATGGGCCCGGTTAATACCGATTTGAACTTCGCCACGAACCGCCCGACCGTTATTATGATGGTTGGTCTACAGGGTTCGGGTAAGACGACCAGTACGGGCAAGCTCGCTCGTTATCTGATCGAAAAACATAAAAAGAAACCATTGCTCGTCGCGGCCGACATCTATCGTCCTGCTGCGGTTCAGCAGTTGAAAGTCCTCGGCGAGAGAGTCGGTGTTCCCGTCTTTCACAAAGAGAATGCCTCGCCAGTGGAAATCACTCGCGAAGCTTTGCAAAAGGCTTACGATCTCAACTGTGACGTTATCCTCCTCGATACCGCCGGCCGTCTGACGATCGATGAAGCGCTGATGCAGGAGCTCGTCGATATTAAAGCTGGCACCAAGCCGGATAATATCCTTCTCGTCTGCGATGCGATGATGGGTCAGGACGCTGTCACCACTGCGAAGTCCTTTGATGATCGCCTGACTCTCTCAGGCGTGATCATGACCAAGCTCGACGGTGATGCACGCGGCGGCGCGGCTCTCAGTATCAAGGAAGTGACCGGCAAACCGATCAAATTCCTCGGTATGGGCGAAGACCTTGACCGTCTTGAAGAATTCCGTCCCGAAGGTCTCGCCAGCCGTATCCTCGGTATGGGCGACGTCGTCGGTCTGATGGAAGACTTCCAGAAAGTCTCCGAAGGCGATCAGGAAGAACAAGCTTTGAAGATGCTTCAAGGCCAGTTCAGTTACATCGACTTCTACAAACAAATCGAAATGATTCAGAAGATGGGTTCTTTGAAGGACCTCATCGCCAAGCTCCCGATGCAGGACATGATTCCAAAGGGTGCGAATATTGATGACCGCGAATTGACCAAGATCAAAGCGGTGATCGACTCCATGACCAAGCGCGAGCGTATCGGTCAGGACGATTTAAATAAGAGCCGCATGACCCGTATTTCCAAGGGTTCAGGCCGCGGCTTGAAAGAGATCGAAGAACTCCACAAACGTTTTATGTCCATGCGCCAGATGATGGGCATGTTCGGCAAAAACATGGGTGGAATGCTCGGCAAAATCCCAGGAATGGGCGCACTCAACAACCTGAACAACCTTCGTAAGATGGGTCAGGGAATGGGCGGCGGAATGCCGGGAATGCCTGGTATGGGCGGGATGGGCGGCATGCCCCCCGACATGGCCGCAATGTTTGGTGGTGGAGGCGGCGTAGTGCCTCCAAAAGCGCAGGATCGTGACAAGCTCGCGAAAAAGCGTAAAGACGCAAAAAAAGCCCGTAAGAAAAACCGCAAATAATAGATTTGCCAAACGAGTGATTGAGAGTGGAACGAGTGGATACAGTGATTCTTCCTCTACCAAAAAAGGTATATGTCGAGACCTGGGGTTGCCAGATGAACGTCGCGGATTCCGAGCAGATGCTCGGTCTTCTGCGTGCGCAAAACTATTCCCAAACCGACAAGCCCGAGGATGCCGATCTCGTTCTGCTCAACACCTGTCACATTCGTGAAAAAGCCACTCATAAGGTCTTGAGCCGATTGGGTCGCCTTCGCGAGATCTCGGCCGAACACAATCCAAAGATGAAGATCGCCGTCGCGGGTTGTGTCGCTCAGGCCGAAGGCAAAAAGCTTATGGATAAGGCGTCAAACATCGACCTTCTCCTCGGTCCCGGCAAAATCTCGGAACTCCCGGGCATGCTCAAGACTCATGAGACCGATGGCAAACGCGCCATGTCCCTCGGCTTTGAAGCGCATAATCATAAGCACGATGATCACGACAAGCCAAGTGAACGAACCGATGTAGACATGCCGATCATTCCGAATCCCACAGTGACGATGAAGGAAGAGATCACTCGCTTCATCAACATCGCTCAGGGTTGTGATAACTTCTGCACCTTCTGCATCGTGCCTTTCACTCGGGGCCGGGAAATCTCACGTTCTCTCGATTCTATCGTCAAGGAAGTCGAGGCTCTCGTCGGCACTGGCGCCAAAGAAATCACGCTCTGCGGACAAAACGTCAACAGCTACGGACAGGATCTCGTTCGAGATGGCAAGCACATCGCAAGCGAAGATGGTCCGTTTGTGGAACTCTTGGATCGCACCGCGCAGATTCCGGGTGTGGAACGCCTTCGTTTCACCACTTCAAATCCGCACGACTTCACCAAGCCCTTGGCCGAACTTTTCGCAAAACATGCAAACCTCGGCCGCTACATTCACTTGCCTGTGCAGGCCGGTAATGATGCTCTGCTCGATCGCATGAAACGTAAAGTCACTGTCGCCGAATACTTGGAACGGGTGAAATGGCTCCGTGAGATCGATCCCGAAATGGCGATTTCCACTGACCTTATCGTTGGTTTTCCTGGCGAAACCGAAGAAGAATTCCAAGGCACACTCGATCTCGTCAAAGAGGTTCAGTATTCCTTTATCTATGCATTCAAATATTCACCGCGCAAAGGCACAGCGGCTGCACGCTTTAAGGATCACCTTCCTGAAAGTGTGATGAGCGAGCGTCTTCTTCGTCTGCAGACTCTGCAGTATGAAATCACCACTGCACAAAACCTTGCAGAAATCGGCCGTCAGCGCCAGGTTCTCTGCCACTACGAAAGTCGCAAGGAAGCCGGAGTTTACTACGGCCGTACCGAGCAATTCCGCCTCGTCATGGTTCGCAGCAACCGTGATCTCGTGGGTAAGACATTCAACGTAAAAATTATCGACGCAAACAAAACCGCACTCGTTGGCGAAGTCATCTAAACCCACGCCAAAGCGCTGGCCTTCGCCTCTCCGTTCGGCCCTTATTTCTCTGCTTACAGCTTAAAATACTATCGAATAGCACTCTCTAAATCCGAGAGTGCTATCGAGTGAAACCGTTCTTTCCAGAGCCTTCATCGAGGCTTGCAAAGCCGAACCGAACATCATAAACAGCCCTCACCTCGCTTTACCAAACGGCGACCAGACATGAACCTAAAAGGGGTGTTTTATGAAATCGATCGGACCTCCATGCCTGCGCTCTGTAGCCTTCTTCATCGTCTAAATCTTTTCTATCAGTGACTCCGTTCAAAGCCTCTGGGTGCCGAGCTCCTTTTCACCATTCCAGTGCTCCCACTCATTGAGTCTTGCTTTGAACGAGGGCTGGCTTGTCAGCCTCAGAGGACGCCGTGAAACAGCAAGTCACGGCCCTTCTCTGGCTGGCCGGCAGACCAACTTTGGCCGTAATTTCGGCTAAATCAGCATTTTTGATGAAATGAGTTTTAATCTTTTGCCGGATCGCCGTAGTCGTGTTAGAAGTTCGCCACTTCTCTAGTTCATTCGCACAAAAACGAAGGACAAAGCATTGGTCGAGGCGATTCAACACATCATTCGGCAATGGCTCGCGAGCCGAAAGCATCGCAGCCTCAAGCAGCTCTCTGAAGAGTCCGGACTCAACTACGGAACGATCAGAAACATGGCTGATGGCAAAGCTGTGCCGAATGGCGAAACCATTCTTCGCCTCCTGCTCGTCACTCTCCCGCTCGACGAGATGCACGAGTTTGTCAGTCGATATTTGCCCCATCTCAGTCCCTACACGCAGGCGATTCGCAATCACGGCGGCAAAGTCAGTCATGCCTTTGCCATCACCCGTAAACACTGCGCGATCATTCTCGAGATTGGCTTTGCGAGGACGAGCCCGGAGCAGCTCAAGGCGAAATTTGGCCCAAGCACGGACCGCTGTCTCGAAGAACTCCTGGCGGAAGAGATTATTCTCCTTGAGGACGGCTTTTACAGACTGCCCGAGACCGAGCTCTTCGTCCCGACCGAAACGTTTGCAGTCGAGATGTCCCGCCTGATTCAAGACAATCTCGATATCTCACTCAAAGGCAATCTCATTCATGCGCAGAGTGCTGCTCTCTCGATCGAGGCCACACGACAGGTCTATACCTTGATGGAAAAGACCCGAAACGAACTCTTCGCGATTCTCAAAGACCCAAACAATTCAGGTGAGACACGGGTAGCCCTTTCTCTCGCCATGACCCTATTTTA
>SEDW01000015.1 GCA_004193325.1 Pseudomonadota bacterium
GAAACGTTTACGTAGTAAACGCGCATGTCGCCGCTTGGAACTTCTGCCACTGGTGCTGCTGCTGCAGGAGCAGCTGCAACTGCGTCTGTTGCTGCAGGAACTGCGTCGGTCGCAGGCATTGCATCAGCAGGCATTACGTCGCTAGGCATAGCGTCAGGAGCTGCGTTCGTTGCGAGATTGCCTTCAGCGCCCATCGCTGATGTATCTGTAGGTGTACCTTCAGCGCCAAGTGTCGCTGGGTTTTCTGAGTTCAAAAGTTCTGGAGGAATGTCGTTCGAGGCGACTCCACCTTCCGCTCCGGCTGTGTTGCCAGAGTTTGCATCGTCGAATGCGACGTTGCCATCAGCATTAGCCACGTTACTCTCAGCGCCTTCGGTCGCTTCTGCGCCTTCAACTGCTGCGGTCTCGTTGCCTTCGCCTTCTTCTGCGTTCGCTGCTTCACCATCATCTGTCGCTTCAACTTCTTCTGCTTCTTCGTCGCTACCGCCGAAAGAGCAAGCTGTTAGGTTCGGCAAAGAGAGAACGCCGACCAACATCCATTTGACTGAGTGCCTCATTTTCATGTGCTGTCCTTTCCTGTGACATGACACTTTCCTGTTCTTTCATTCGGAGCGTATGATTTTAACTTTAAGGCACTCAGACTAAGTCTTTGAAATGATGGAACTCATTTCTTACCATCCGGCAGCTTCTTCCACGAGCTGGGCCAGAGCTTGCCCTTTTGGATCTTGGGTAAAATCTTGGTCGAACGGCGAAGGATAAAGACAGTTTTCTCTAAATATGGGACCTTAAGACTCGTTTTGGATTCTGTCTCTTCGCTATAGAGGTTAGTCATGGTTGAGTCGGCTTGGGGTTCGCGTGAAACTCAGTTCTTCTATTCGCTTACACCGGATAAGGTTCTGGATGCCGTGGAGCATTCTCTCGGAATGCGTTGCACCGGACGGAGCATGGCCCATGCAAGTATGGAGAACAGGGTCTACGAGATCGAACTCGAGAATGAGAACGACGAGGGCAAGAAAGCTCGCTCGATCGAAAATCAGGTCATTGCGAAGTTCTATCGCCCCGGACGTTGGTCGAAGGAACAGATTCTAGAAGAGCATTCCTATCTCAAGGCGCTCGATGCCCAGGAGATTCCAGTCGTTGCTCCTAGAGTCTTCACCGATGGGGAAACTCTGCATCAGCTAGCCGATAGCGGAATTTATTACGCGATTTTTCCCAAAGTCGCCGGACGTTCCCCTCAGGAAATTTCCCTGACAGAGATCGAGCAGATCGGCCGCTTGCTTGGTCGTATGCACAACGTAGGCGCACAGATCAAAGCGAGTCACAGGATTCGTCTGACACCAGAAGTGTATCTCAAGGAAAATTTTGCCTACCTCATGCGCGAGAATCTCATTCCTGAGAATCTGCGCAAGGGCTTTAGCGAGATGGTGGATCGCCTCTACGCGGTTGCAGTTGAGCGCTTTAAGAATGCGGACCAGATCCTGATTCACGGCGACTGCCACATGGGGAATCTTTTGCAGTTCGGAACCCACTTCTCCTGGGTCGACTTTGACGATAGCTTGATTGGCCCCGCGGTTCAGGATCTTTGGCTACTCTTGCCGGGCCGCGACCTCTATGCGCAGCGCATGATGGATCATTTGATCGAAGCCTACGAGCAGATGCGGCCCTTCCCGAAGGAAACGCTGAATCTGATCGAGGTCCTTCGCAGCTTCCGTATGATTCACTTTGCAGCCTGGATCGGCAATCGCCGGGATGATCCGGCATTTCTCAGAGCGTTTCCGAACTATGGTACGGAAAGCTATTGGCGGGAGCTTCTGGGTGATCTCGTGGATCAGGAAGAGTGGATTCACAAGCCAGGTCTTTGGAGCTACTGAACGTTCATGTAACCCTTGAGATATTTCTCGGGCAATCGCGCTTTGAGATCGATGGTCTTCTTTTCCACTAAGTTCTTGGCTTTAGGGTCGACGTATATGCGGAGACCCTCGTCCACATCCTTTTTAACCCCTTCACGGAAATTCTTCATCATCTCTGGCAGCTCTTTAAAGTACTGACGAGTGAGATCGTAGCTTAGGCCAATGGCGGTCCCGTAAGTCCACATCGGGCCGATGGTGACCATCAGCGAATTGATTTCTTTGTTGCTGCGATTGGCTGGGAAAGAGTCGATGAGTTTGTCTTCACTTGGATCGATGAAGGGCGCGAGTTCGGTCGCTTTGTAAACGCCCTCGGGTGTTGCGCCTGTGCGGTAGGCCTCGAGAACTTCCTCGATAGAGATCCGGACCGCTTCGGTTGGTAGCGCAACGTAAACCGGATTTTTATCTGCTTCCGGAATGACAAAGAGTTCGCCGTCAGCCCGAGTCTTCCAGGCGTTGCCTTTGGAATTGATGACCTTTAGGCCGCCGTGGTTTTCAAGCGTGTGATCATTATCGTGAATAACTTTGGCGAGTGCCCCGATAGCTTCTTTATTTAGGCCTTTTTGAGTAGCCCAGCGGATAGCTTCCGCTCTCGGTGTGCGCACGTGCCCTGAGGCAAAGCCGTCGGTGAGAAAGTGATCGGCAAAGGCATTGGTGAAGAGCGCTTTACGAAGGAGTTCCTCTTTCTTCCTGCCATCGCTCTCCTGATAGGCGCGGACGGCAAATTCCAGAGCTTTGTCATGCTCGGCCACATACTTTTTCATGTTGTGCCAACCAAAGTGATCGACGTTATTCGTTGCGAGTTCCACGTACTGATACCCAAAGTTGTAGGTAAACCAGGTGTTGTTATCGCGATATACGGTGTTCCCGTTGTCATCGATCGCTTTGCCGGTCTCGATTTGTTTTTTGATATCTTCGGCTTCATCGGCAAATAGCTTTTTGGTGGCCTTGATGTCCTTTTGAAAAAGGAAGGTCCAAAAGCTCG
Source organism: Pseudomonadota bacterium (assembly GCA_004193325.1). Taxonomy (GTDB): domain Bacteria; phylum Bdellovibrionota_B; class Oligoflexia; order Oligoflexales; family Oligoflexaceae; genus Oligoflexus. The sequence continues at coordinate 2,893 of SEDW01000015.1, forward strand.
CATTGTCCTTGTCGTTGTCCATCTCTTCGGGCGTGCCGTAGAAGTCGCCCGCGAAGGCCACAAGCTCGCCGTAGGAAAAGGAAATCTTTTTATCGGCGCGAGGGATGTTTGGAAGGCAGATGTTCGAGCCTCGGCAGGCCTGTTCATAGCCGCGGTTACCGAGAGTCATGTGTTCACCCGCACCAAATTTCACGTCGGATTGATTGGAAGTGGTTTTACACGCATTGAGGCCGATCAGGGAAAAGGCTGCGATTAAGCCAGTGCTTCGCTTCACGTTAAGTCTCCGTGTGTGGTGGTGCTGAACCTCCAGCTTATCAAAATTTAAAGATTTCGTAAAAGATGGACATCCACTTCGTAGTTCGGGAGATGGTTAGTTAATTTTTTCCAAAAAAAAGCCGCCCGGAAGGGGCGGCTCGTTCATTTAAAAAATAGATCAAGACATCTCAAGCATGCGATCGATCGACCGCTTCGCCTTGAGCCTTAGTTCTTCGTCCATCGTGATCTCATAACGATCGTAGAGCAGACAATCCAAGGTATCCTGCAAAGTGATCTGAGCCATGTGCGGACAACGGTGACTGCAAAGTCTCAGGACTTCCTTATCGCGGTTGTCAGCAATGATGTTATCAGCCATCGCACACTCGGTGAGAAGGAGATAACGAGATGCTTCCACATCGCGAACGTATTTGATCATGGCCGAAGTCGATCCGGAGAAATCTGAAGCCTCGACAACATCCGGCGGACACTCAGGGTGCGCAAGTACCACAACGTCGGGATACTGCGCGCGAACGTCTTTGATGTCCTGAACAGTAAAGAGATCGTGCACCTCGCACTTGCCGTGCCAGCCCACAAAGACCTTTTGCAAGAGACCATCCGATCCACGCATTGCGGAATCGAGAATATTCTCAGGGAAGATAATTTTTTTGCCGGTTTGTTTTGCGATGTTTTTCGCGAGGTATTCATCCGGCACGAAGATGATCTGATCGGAATTGATCTGCTGAGCGATCTTCACCGCGTTACCAGATGTTACGCAGATATCCACTTCCGCTTTTACGTCAGCGTAGGTGTTGATATAGGCAAGGACTGGAACGCCGGGAAACTGTTTTCTCAGGTCGCGAACGTCCTGGGCAGTAATGGAGGACGCCAGCGAGCATCCGGCCTTCTTGGACGGAATAAGGACCTTTCTGCTAGGGTTTAGAATCTTGGCTGATTCGGCCATAAATTCAACACCACAGAATACGATAATATCTTTGTCCGTCTCAGCAGCCTTACGGCAGAGCTCGAGAGAATCGCCCTTGATGTCGGCGACCATATGAAAGAGTGCCGGCTCCATATAGTTGTGACCCAGGATAACCGCGTTACGCTCTTTTTTGAGACGGTTGATCTCGTCGACCAGAACGGCTTTCGTTTCAATTTCAAAATCTGGCAGAAGCCCACCAAGTTTTGCATGCATTGTATCGAGTGTTTGTTGGGCGCTCATGAGGGCCTCCGTGCGGGTACTAAGGGAGCAAAGTTTCTAAGAAGCCAGGGCAAAATGCAATGAGAATAAGGCCTAAACGTAGAAAGCAGCTCGACCCAAAGGATCGAACTGCATTCTGACATTCTTATTGGGAGCGATCAGTTATTTGGTAACTGATGGAGTTCAAAGGTAATTACCTTCGTTCCGCTTGCGCCTGTCTCTGGTGTAGTCGCTACACTGTCGATCTTGAGCAACTCGCCTTTAAAGCTTTTCTGTTTAGCAGCGCTTACTGCAAAGCTACCGTCAAACTGGAGTACGCGGCCCGTGCTTGTCGCGATGATTTGACGTTTGCCCGCTGTCGCGAGGCCTGGTGCACAGATACCCTGGACATCAAAGAGCTCTTCCGCAACCTGAACCGATCCAGCAGCTGGGTAGAAGCTTTCTGTCTTGCGGCAGCGCTCCTTAAGCTTAGGATTGATTTCAGCCGTTGGATTAGCAACATCCAGAGTCATGCTAATATCGAGAGTCGTGGAGCTGCTGCCAACGCTTGTCGTAGTCGATTCAAGAGCTGCACCATTCATAAGGAATGGGAGTTCAGTTTCGGCGACAGGGATTGGAAGCGTGCCATCCGCTCTCAGTGAGAAGCCAGCAGCAAGTGTGCTGACGATTAAAAACAATTTACACGGATTCGCGATGTTCATATAAAAGCCTCCGTTCCATATCTTTGTCAATCTTAGCAACCGTCGTGGTCTGGTCTTTGCCAGCCAATTTGTATCCCTGTCTTCCTGACAGCAAACAAACCGGTTGGTTCTCGTAGGGCTCGATCAAGGCACGAATTCGACGTGCGAGGTCAAAAATCCGTGGGTCGTGCGTTCTAGGTTTATACTCTTCTTCAGGCCAAAGTCGAGATGCAATTTCATGTTTCCCAACAAATGTGCCCCGACTATAGAGTAACTCTAGAAAGTCGTAAATCAAAGGCTTGTCGTGCAACGCGATCCACTTTTCCTGCACGCAGATCCTGCGTAGATCAGGATCCATCTGCATTGAGTAACTCAGCGAATAATCGAGGTCCTTAAATTTCTCATTCACGAGGTAGGTAAGATACACACATTCCTCGGGATCTAGATAACAATGCAGAAGATCAAGGCTCACTTCGAGCGAATCGAACTTACCGAGATCTTTATAGATACAGGCCTGGCTGTAAAGAGCTTTTATTATAAAATAATTCCACTTTTGAGCGGCAGCTTCCTGAATCACCTTTTGCATAAACTTCTTAGCGAGGCCTGCATCCTGATGGAAAGCATGGGCCACGTTCGCGCGAACGAGGTAGAGGCTAAGCTTTTGATCGAGGTTCACAAGATCCTCAAGCTCTTCCATTTCCTGAACCAGACGATCGATGTCCTGAGGTTTTTTCAGCGAATAATAAACGTTCGCGAGACCCAAAACCGCTTGAAAATAGTCTTTAACTGTTTCGCTCTTGTCGGCGAGGATTTTGAAAAGGCGTTCTGCCATTTCATATTCCTGATCTGCATAAGCAAGACGAGCCGTTGCATAGAGATAGACGTCGGACTGCTTTTGCTGGAATTGAGTCAGATCACGGAGAACCACGCGGGATTCTGCAACGCGATGCATCTCAAAGAGGGCCATCGACTTGCGCATTTGCATCATAAAATAATGATCAAGTGATGGGCTGCTATTCTGGCAATGCATGTCCACAACTGCGACGACCTGCTTAAACCGACACTGATAGAAGAGTTCTTTAACCTCACTAATCGTCTGGTCCCAATCCATCGTCCACCCCTTTTGTTAAATCGCCTGGCCCGCATTTAGCTGATCGTCTGCTTACGTCTGACTTCATCTCTGCGTACTTTTTGTTCACAGGGGTAGTAATGCATTATTCAAGCCAAAGAGTGAACGCCTCTAATTACAAGGGTTTCAAGGGAAATGACGGGATTTTCGGAAATTTGAAAAGTGAGAACTGGTTTACTTTTGATACCAAAGCATAGTTTCGCTGGGACGTATGGATTATAATGACTTGGTGAGCTTACAATCGAGTCGGACCGTTTGGGATAAAACGACTTCTTTGCACATTTCTATGCAATCTTGCCATAGTAAAAGCTTCCAAGAGGGAAGGCATGACCAAGGCAAAGCCTGATAAGGATAAACGTGGGGTTCTGGTCTGTATATCGGGCAAAAGTCAAAATGAGCTGGTGAAGCTTCGTCGTGACAACACCATATTCGGCCGAGAAAAAGCAGATATCATCGTAACGGATCTCGAGGTGTCTGCCACCCACTGCCAGATTCAATGTATCGAAGACACCTATCATATCTTCGATATGAATAGCAGCAACGGTACGTTCGTGAATGGGCAGCGCATTGTTAAGGCGAGACTCAAAGAAGGCGACATTCTTGAAATCGGTAAAACCGTTTTCCGCTTTGGTCTCGAAGACGAAAAGAACGTCCGACACATTCCCACGCTCTACAGCTCAACGAAGAAACAGGATAAAACCTCATCTCTCGTCGACACTCTGATTGAACGGGAATTGAAGCAAGCAAATAAGGTCTATCTCGAAATCGTTGTCACCTACGGCAATAACCATCGTGAGACGATCGAACTCCATCAGAAACTGGTCTACATCGGTCGAGCTTCAAGCTTTGGCCACTTTGATCAGGATACCGAGATTTCCAGAAAACATCTGATGATCAAGCTCAACGATACGGGCGAAGTTTTTATCGAGGATCAGGGCTCAACCAACGGCGCTTTTCTTAACGGCCAGAAGATCTCGGGAATGCATCGGGTGCAGGCGACGGACGAAGTGCGTGTGGGACGCTGTATCATGCGGATCGTTGCAAAGAGTTGATTAAAAAAAAGTGGTTTTGACAAAGTCGAGAGGCGAGGCGAGGAAGTAGCCAGTAGAATGGCTTAAATTTCAGCTTTTGCCAGATTGAGTTTGATGGTGATAGTAGTGCCATGGTCTTTCAGATCATGGCTCTTCTCTTTTGAATCGACCGTGATTTCCCCGTCGAACATTTCGAGAAAAGTCTTATTACATCCGAAAGCCCACCCAAAAATTCATAAGTTAAATCTAGATCCTTCTCCTGCGCCCTGGCGCTGAAGAAGAAATCAACGTCTTCAAAGACCTTTTTCATCGAGCAGGGTTTGAGTTCGAAGGCTATTTTTCCAGAACGGAAAGCCTCGTATTTTCGCACTTGATTCACAATGCCCTCAATGGAATCGGAAGCACGCTTGATCCTCGACCACTGTTTTTCATCGTCGACTTCGCTAAAGCCTTTGCGGGAGGCGAGGAAATAGACCGTTTTGATAATAGAGAGAGGGTTTGAGATGTCGTGACAGACCATGCGCAGTAAATGCTGAAGGTTGTCCTTCTCGCGACCGCGCATCTCTGCTTCCAATTTTTTCTGATCGATCTCTTTAATCCGCAGAGCAAGTGCAATCGACATCAGTACCATTTCACTCATGTTGCCAAAGAGTGGCGACGCTGCGATCAGATAATTTTTTTCAAAAATACCCACGTTGCCCATGACCCAGATAGCGACGCAGAGGGCAAGGATTCCCCAGGCGAGGAGAAAGACCTTGGCCGTCTTATCACCTTTTCTGATCGCGATGATCGAACTGATGAAGACGAGGAGAACAGCAACGCCATCGAAGTAACTCGCATAATGACGGAATTCATAACTGTAGTCGGTCCAAAAGAAGATCGCAAAGCCAACCGCAACCCAGACCAGCTCGCCCATAAATCGGTTGAGCTTCGGCGCCACTGTTTTGAGTCTTAGAAAAGACCTTGTGTAGAGGACTGAGGCGATGGAGGGGAAGAGGAGGACGCGATAGGCATCCGCTGTCGAATTGAGAAAGGGCAGGTGATAGGCATGAACCTCGGCGAAGCCGCCCTGGATATAGGCGTTGATAAGCATCGCCGCGCCCCAGATCACGTAGAAGAGATAATCGTAATAACGAAGAAAGAGAAAAAGGCAGAGGTTATAGAGCATCAGAGCGATGATAGTGCCGAAGTAAGCAAAAAAGAAATTCGATTCCCGGGTGGCGGCAGCGAGATAACTGTCGTCATCGAGAAGATGAAAGCTGAGACTTAGCTGCAAAGGGCTTTCGACTTTGATGTAAATCGTCGAGAGCTTGTTGGCTGGGAGCTTGACCGGACCGGCCGGCAAACGACTATGTATCTCCCGTTCTTTTACGGTCGTGCCTAGTTTTTTACTTTCAACCAGACGTCCCTCGTCATCGAGGATGTACACGTCCATCGTCGTGAAGTCGGGACGAGGAGATCCCACAATCCATCGTTCATTCAGACTGTCGTTAAAAACCTCAGCCTTGACCCAGATCGCACTTCGGGTGAACCCGAAACCATTCTTGTGCAGATTCTTACGTGGGGTAAAGAGCCCAGCTTTATCCTGAACCAGGATGTCCTGAAAGCTCATCTTCGCTGTCATGTCTTCGAGAATCGAGACGGATGCATTGAAGTCCCGATCGTTCATACCCTTGAGACGCAAGCCCTCGGCCTTCGCCGTCGAGGCGAAAGAAAGCATGGCGACCGCAAAGATGATAAGGACCCGTTCGAGCATCCGGCGAATTTCCTTTTGTATAGTGGCTTTGTTCGGAGTCCACTTCCGGCAACTAAAGGAGAGCTTGTTTCTTTCCTTTTTATGCAGATAAAAGTCTAGTGTTAAAGATGGCTTAGCACCTGTCGTATACAACCTATCTACCCTTCCCTCAAGGTTTGCGAGAAGGAAAAAATGCAGGTGAAAATTGATCTTATACCTGAAAATATGCATGAACTATCGTGATGCCAAAAGCCCGGGTTATAATCGTTTATAATAACTACTTTTAACCAGGGCTCACCGTTCTGCCAAGCAAAGCGGCCGCGGTCCCGATCAAGGCAAAATATGACTGCAAAGCCGGTTTCTCTAGCCTTTACCGAAACGATGCATGGGCACTTCGCCTATCAGAACGAACTCGACAGTTTTCGGGATGAAACTCTCGACAGCTACGAGCAGTGTTTGGCCGTTGGAGTGAACAACAGCCGCAATCTGCGCTTCAATCTCAAGATCAGCGTTGAGGATATGGCAGCGTTTCTGAAAGATCCCGACCTCAAGGCTAAAGCGGAAGGCACCATCGATTGTCCTTTTTTAGGTGGTGTTTTGCCCGTCAGCGAAGGAACCTTTAATCTCTTCGTCAAGTCGCCAGGCGATCAAGCGTCAACCATCGTTCGTGAAATGCACTATACGCTCTACTTTCACGCTGCCGGCAAGCCTTACACCTTCTATGGTTTCAAGGCTATCGAAGACGGTCAGGCACTCTCAGTCTGGAACGAAACGACCACTCTCTATACAAGAATCTGGGAGGGACATAGTCCTCGCGAGACTAGAGGCATAGTGGGTAAAGGTATCCTCAGACTAACAGCAGAGGATTTCATCACGCAAATCCAAACTTTCGAAAGTAACGGAACAGATCTCGCAGCCCGCGCCGAAGCTGTCACCTCCTTTGGCAAAATTTTTATGGGACAGCTCTTTCAAGCCTATTTTCCAAGGCTGACAAGCCGGGAGCCTGAGCTTTGGGAAGGGGTGAAGTATCCGGTTCACACTTTGCAGGGCGTCAAAGCCAAACATGTTCGCCTTCATTCGGTCGACACAGCTGACGGTCTCACACTGCAAATTCAGCGCTTTCAGAAAGAACTGAGTCCATCCAAAAACGTTATCGTTCTCTTCCATGGTCTCACCACATCGACTGACATGTTTATCATGCCTGAGCATGCGAACATCGTGCAGTTCATGCTGGACAATGGTTACGATGATGTGTGGTCGGTGGACTGGCGAGGCAGTTCGCGCCATTCCTACAATCTCGAACCGCATAGCTTTAGCCTCGACGATGTAGCGAGACATGATATTCAACCCTGCCTCGATTACATTGAGCGTGAGTGCCCGGGCGCCGGTCTGCATCTTATCGCTCACTGCGTCGGAGGAATCGTCGCGATGATGGCTCTGGCGATGACTCCTCGTTCATCGGTGGCGTCGATCACCGTGAACAGCGTGGGCCTCTTGCCGAAAGTATCGCTCTGGTCGAATATCAAAATTCACTGTGCTCCATTTTTGGTCGAAAAGATTCTGAGGTATCCCTACGTCAGTCCCCGGATGCCTTATTTTCCAGGCCTTTCCCTTGGTAAGTGGCTTCGTTACGCCTTGAGAATTTTTCATCGCGAATGTTCGAATCCCGCCTGCCACATGATCAGTTTTATGTGGGGCGCTGGAAGTCCTGCCGCCTATAGCCACGCGAACATGAGTCGAGTCACTCACGACCGAATCCATGATCTCTTCGGCGGCACGTCGCTTAACTACCATAGACACATTTGCAAGATGATCGACGCCGGTCACGCCCGACCGATGCGTGACCAGAGTAACTTCCCGCAGAATTATCTGCTCGATTACAGCGATAAAAATCTCAGCCCTCTCTATCTTCTCGGAGGAGCGGATAATCATATTTTTCCCGGGGCAAATAAGGCTCTCTACGCATTCCTCAAGGCCAAGGGCGGAGCCCGTGAACTCGATTTCTGGGAAATACCAGGCTACGGCCATCAGGATGTGTTTATGGGGCAGCATGCTGCGGAAGACATTTTTCCTAAGCTGCTTCAATTCATCAACCGTCATCGAAGGGGTTGAAGCATGAGCTGGGATGCAGAAGCCCTGGTCATAGGGTCTGGTTTTGGTGGCTCGATCCTTGCCTGTCGCCTGGCTCGGGAGTGGCCCGGTCAAGTCATCGTCATTGAGAGGGGAAAACGCTATGGAATGGGCGATTTTCCCCGAAGTCCGCAGGCGATGGCCAAGAATTTTTTCACCGTCGAGCCGAACAAGGACTTTCGAGTCAATCGACCGGCGTTTGTCCCGTCGAGGCAGTTGACCGGACTCTTCGATATTCGAACCTACTCGAACATGGACGTCGTGCAGGCGGCGGGAGTAGGGGGCGGCTCGTTGATCTATGCGAACGTCTTTATGATTCCTCCTGTAGAAGTTTTTGATGAACGCTGGCCAGCCAATACCAAGCGCGCCGATCTCATGCCCTATTACCGAATTGCTCAGAGCGTGCTTGGGGCAAGGACCACTCCCACTGCTGGCGCTTCAGATCTCAAGCGATCGGTCCTACGGACCCGATATTTTCAAGATGCCGCTGGTGCCATGGGCCGCAAATCAGAGCTGGCAACGATCATGGTCAATTTCGGTCCTGAGGGCAACGAAGGTCAGCCCGGTCTGCAGAAGACCAACATATACGGAGCGTTTCAATCGAGCTGCAACTATTGCGCAGAGTGTGACGTTGGCTGTAACACGCTGGCAAAAAACAGCGTCGACCGCAATTATCTGCACGTTGCCGAACATCATCATGGGGCGCGGATCTTTACCGAACACCTTGCTTATAAGATCATTCCTCTCAACGAAGGTGGTGACGAAGACCTGAGTGCCGGGGGAATGTTTGGTTATCTCGTGTCTGTTCAGGACCTGACTCAAACGGAAATCAAACAGTTTCGGGTCAAGCGCGTCGTTCTCTCGGGTGGAACCCTCAACACCAACGAGCTGCTGTTACGCTGCCGCGACCATTTCAAAACCTTGAGTCGTGTGAGTCCCCGGCTTGGTCATGGATTCTCTGCCAACGGAGACTTTCTCTCTTTCATTGTCGATGCGAAGGTGCCGGCAGAACCTAATTACGGGCCCGTCATCACCCAACGCATCGACTTCAATCTCTTTGAAAATTTCAAACGCGGCGAAGGCTTCATGATGCAGGATGCCTCCTATCCCGTGTTTCTTGCGTGGTTTATCGAAGGGCAAAAGCCCTTTATCTTTAAGCTCAAATCGATCTGGTATTTCATGAGGGGATTGATTAAGACGATCCTGAGGCGTCAGAGTCCGGGCCGCATGGGCTATCTCATGACCAAGCTTTTGGGTGATGATCTCTCTTATCACACAAGCGTTCATCTCTGCATGGGCCAGGATGCAAGCGATGGGAAGATCTATCTGTCCAAATCGAAAACGCTTGAGCTCGACTGGCCAGCTAAGAACAGCAAACCACTCTATGATGCGATCGATAAAGCGATGAAGGAATTTCGAAAGGTGGTAGAGGGGCGATACATGTTTCATCTTCCGACCTTTAACTGGCCTTTCAAGCGAAACGTCACCGTACATCCTCTCGGCGGCTGCGCTCTCGGAGAGAACGCTCAGACCTCCGTGACCGATTCAAAGCCCTCCCGCTACGGAGCTGTGCACGGTTATCACAACCTTTATGTGGCCGATGCCTCGCTGATTCCGAGTGCGGTGGGTGCAAATCCAGCGGCCACCATTTCTGCTCTCGCAGAAAGAGTGGCGGAAGGAATTACTGGCAAGCTGCCGACGACCGATATCTGATTATTTGGCTTTGGCCATGTTTTTAGGGCTTTTGGCGAGGGCGGCTCGCACGGGTTCGACGAGATTGCAAAGATGGGCTTTGAAGCGATAGGGGCCTTTTTGCTCATCATCAGGAGCGGCGCAGGCGACGACCTTCATATAAGCCGGGCCACCGAGCATCTGGCTCAGCTTCGATCCCTGAAGACGAATCATCGAATAGGTATGGAAACGGTTGGCTGACGAAATTTCAAACTGCAGGTAGTCCGCACTCTGAAGCTTGGCTTCGGATGTGACCATGCTGTAAGAAAGCGCGTGATCATGCGGAAGAAAGGCCAGACGATTGGCCGTGTTTTCCGGCTTTTTCAGGTGAAAGGCCGAGAGGTAATCTTTTTCAATCAGATCGGCGAGATTGGTTGGAATGTGTCTTAAGCTCCGCATCCGGCGATTGCCAGAACTCCCTTTAACATCTCCGCCCTCATTTCGGCCGCCGATCGTCACGATCGTGGCATGTTCAGGCAGATAGCGAATCATTTCCAAAAAGGCCTGATGGCCCTCGCCACTCGTCATCTGCTCTTCGATAAAAATTAAATCCGGGGTGAAAAAGCGCGGCTCGTAGACGAGGCTGCTCTTTTGCAAAGCCGTATGAACCTCGTACTTTCGCCGATCCGTATAGCGGAGAATAGTTGTCCGCAAAGCTGGCGATTGAATCGCGAGAAAGATTTTTGGTCTAAGGCCGAGATCGACCCGGGTGAGATAGTCCAGGGTTTCTTTGATTTTCTGGGGCTCAGCGCGAGCCATGACGTCTTTCCACCAATTGACAACGAGAGCCTCGGAAAAGCGATAGCTCAGGTGCGACTTTTGTTTCTCGACGACTTGGGCGTTGATTTCCTTGAGGCCCAGTCGTTCCGCGAAAGCGCCTTTGATTCGAATCGAATCGCCGACTTCAGCCAGGGTCTTCGATTCGATCCACATCGTCTGGGTGCCGATCCAGACTACACGTGCCGGAATATTGATTTCAATTTTCTCTTCAAATTTTTTGAGATCATCGTGCAGATCCAAAATGGATTCCATGCCAGAGGTCGCGAACTCGAAGCGCTGGAGCCACTCCGCATCGTCGAGATCGATTGGGATCACATCACGAAAGCCTTCCATACAGGCAGCCTGCATGAGGTCATAATCATTTCTGCTGTTTGAAAGGAGCAATCTCGCGCCGATGATGTCGGGAATGTTGGCGAAAGTCTGGATTTGTTTCATGGCCACATCGCTTGGCCATTCATCGCCAAGGATAAGGATCTTTGCGCGCTTCACGCAGATCTCCTTGATCAGGACTTCGAGATTCTCGAAGAAATAGACCTGATACCCGATATCGTCCAATATGCTGGCACGGCGCTGATGCACTTCTTCAATCGAAGGACAGAGCCAGTAGATACCTGAACGTTTCATTTCCGCTCCTGGAAGCCGCCACAGTAAGAGGCGCAGCTTGATTTCCCTGGGCTATTGATCGGCAAGTCGGTGTCCCTGCCTAAGGACCGAGGGGTTTGAATAAGAGGCGAACACGTCGTAACAGCTCAAAAATGAGCTGGAAAGGGCTAAGGTTTGCTCTTTTGTCCAAAGAGCAAAATGCACAGGCAACGGGCTTCATTCGCCAGGTCGGTCCGAGTCAAGGGACAGATCTCGCAAAAATGGCAGCTGATGAAGATCGATAGGTTCGTCGAAGATTTCTTCCACGAAGAGGATGTTGTGATATGGAATGTGCAAACTTTGCGTTTGTCGAAACCGTCTACTCGCTGCTTCTTCTTCGGGTAGAATGATTTTTTTCGTGCTGTCTTTAAATACGAATTGGCTCAGGCAAACCAGACCCGTGAGATTGCTTGGCTCTATCTGGCGCACTAAAGCTTCGATAGCTTCGCCCTGATGTTTCTCGAGAAAACGAACGCGATATATCGTCTCTCTTTTGTTTGCCACTCGACTGCACTCCCACGACAATTTGATCAACGTCTTGCACTCAGGGTGTATGTAGGTTTCGCATCCCCCGACCCGACTGTCAACTTTTCCAGGAATGCTAATCGCTCATGCTGAGCATTTGTGCCGCAAAGCCTTGATCTTTCAAGCTCTGGCTCCAGTTTTTCCTTGTCTTAAGAGTAGCCTGTGCTAAAAATATCCGTCTCTAGAGCCAGCGCGGCATTCCTTTCAACTCTCAATTTCCGTAGGACAAGCATGAAACCCTTGACACCTCATTGGGCGGATCAAGCCGCTGCACGTGTTATCGCAAGCTGTGGCGACCAAGACGTCTACACTGTGGCGAGCGGCATTACCCCAAGCGGTACCGTGCATATCGGCAACTTTCGCGAAGTGATCACCGTCGACCTCGTCGCACGGGCTTTGCGTTCTGCGGGCAAAAAAGTTCGTTTCATCTACAGCTGGGACGATTTTGATACGCTGAGAAAAGTTCCGAAAAACCTGCCGAATCAGGAGATGCTTGCGGAAAATCTGCGTCGTCCGATCAGTCGCGTGCCAGATCCCTATGGTGACGACAAGAGTTATGCGGCTCACAACATTCGTGTTTTTGAAGAGGAAATCGGCGGCGTCGGTATCGCTCCAGAATTTTTGTATCAAAGCGATCGCTATGGTTCCGCTCTCTACGCAGAATCGATTAAGCATGCGCTCGAGCATACCGAAACGCTGAAAGGCATTCTCAACGAATACCGCAGCGAGCCACTGGCCGCTGACTGGCTGCCGACCGCAATCTATTGCTCCAAATGCCAGCGTGATCAGATGGATTATGAGCGCTACCTAGGCGCTTACGATTACGAATACAAATGCGGGCTTTGCGGCAACGAGGAAAAACTCGACATCCGTAAAACCAAAGATCTCAAGCTCAACTGGCGAACCGACTGGCCGATGCGCTGGGCCTATGAAAAAGTCGACTTTGAGCCCGGTGGCAAGGACCATTCGAGTGATGGCGGCTCTTTCGATACCGGTAAAAAGATCGTGAAAGCGCTCTGGAATCGCGAAGCACCGCAATACCTCCAGTACGACTTTGTCTCGATCAAAGGTGGTTCGGGTAAGATGTCCTCGTCGAGCGGTGAGCTGATCACCCTGAGTCAGGCATTGGAAATTTATGAGCCGCAGATGGTGCGCTGGATCTTCGCCAACCAAAGACCAAACACTGACTTTGCGATTTCCTTTGATACCGACGTTATCAAAGTTTACGACGAGTTCGACAAGGCGGAGATCGCCGCCTTGGGTCCTGTCCCTGCAAATCCAGGGAAATGGCCGGTTCTTCGCCGTGCCTACGAACTATCCTGTGTTGCTGACGTTCCAGCGGCTGCTCCTTACCGGGCTCCCTTCCGCGAATTGACAGGCCGCCTGCAGATCATGGACGGCGACGTTCAGAAGACTTGGGATCGTTGGTACAAAGGGACTGCCAAGGGAAGTTTGGACAAGGAGGCCTTCTGGTCCCGTGCCGCGCGCGCCTGGAACTGGATCACAAATTGCGCTCCCGATGAATTCCGTTATCAAATATTTAGCGCGCCTGTGAAAGTGGAGCTTTCCGAGCTTCAAACAGCCGCCGTAAGAGCCTTGGTTAAGCTTCTCGATACCGTCGATCTCGAAACGATCGAAGCGAAAGAGTTAAACCAAAAACTTTTTGATGATATCATCCATGTGACAGGATGTGACGGCAAGGAGTTCTACCAAGCCGTATACTTGAAAGTGATTGGTCGCGATCAAGGTCCACGTCTCCCGAGCTTCCTCAAAGATTTGGGTGCTGAACGGGTAAGGCGACTCCTTTCTGACGTTTGAAAGATCATGCCCGGACCGTTATCCCAGGGAGGCGGTTTGGGCTCTTATTGAGGACAGTGTATGACGAAGCGCCTTCGGGCTCTCTCTGCGATTCTCATCATCTTCATCCTTGGTAGCGCAGTGTCCTGCAGCCATATGCGGCACCTTCTCGGTGTCGTCGCTGACAAACCCCAGGTTCGCCTCGTCAACGTCGATGTTCGCTCCATGAATATGAAGCGGATGGAGATGGATTTCGTGCTCGAAGTCCTTAATCCCAATAGTTTTAGCGTCGATATCGAAGAGCTTCGCTACAACGTTCGCAGTCTGGATCTCGATCTGGGCGAGGGTGAGCACAAAGATCGCATCACGCTCAAGAGTCACGACAAGGTCGAGGTTCGCCTCCCGTTTCGCATAGATCCCGATATGCTCGTTAATCTGATGAAAAAATATCTGCAAAACCCCAAGGAACTCAAAGTTCAACTCAAGGCGACCCTTTACCTCGGAACGGCTATCGGCAAGCTCGATATGGTCTTCGAGGAAGAGAAAACGATCATGCGCGGTTTCGCTCCCACCAATTGATCTCGGATCGAGGGCCTAAGCGTGAATCTTCCTTGTAAGCTCGCCATGCTCTACAGCTGTTATACATTTCCGGAAATGCCAGATCGAAGCTTTCTCCCAGAGCCCCATAAGGTTCTGGGTGCGGGAGACATCCTTGCCACGATTCGCGGCGAGGATGTGAAGGAGAGGGAAGTCAAACTTCTCGAGAGTCTTAGAGCAGGCGATTGGCCCGCAAAGCTCCAGCACTTCAAGGCGATTCAGGTCGATGCCCTGGATCATAAGCTGATTTATTGGGTTGCGCCTGATTACCTGGCGATAGGGAACGACGCGGATTCTGTGCTTTTGCCCTTGTCCTGGACGAGCGTAAAGGTTTTGGCAAAAGAGTGGCAGATGCTCCTGCCCACAGCGAAGATGGTGGATCAAATCTACCAGCAAGCCGATCGCCTGCACTGGCCGCATGCCTACCCACCCTCGGAAGAGATGCGCAGCACTGAGTATTTTGTGAATCACAACGGTTGGATTCTCGAAAAATCGGCGATAGAGTTCAAAGACAATCCGCTGATAGCCGGCCACAAAAAAGATCTGGTCGTGAGCCCCAAACTCCTCGAAAAGCCGACTAAACTCGCGATCTATGGCTGGCATAATCTTGGCAATGGCGCAGCAATCCAGCCGCAATCGCTCTGGCACGGGCAGTTCTATGTGGACTATAGTCATGGCATCAGGCTGGTGGCGCCTCTCGCCGAGCTCGATGGCAAACCGATTGCTCTTTCGAAAGTGCTTAAAGATCCGAGGCTGGCCCCGCTCCTGAGTTTTGAGGGAGCCTTCGATATCTGCGCGGTTCTCGGCTATGATTGCGACCCGGGCTAATTCCTCACCAGGATCCCACGTTAGGCATGGATAGCCAGGGTTCCGCTGGCGGCAACGACCCACCTGCTTGCAGGAGTTCAATCGAAATATCATCAGGAGAACGGACGAAAGCCATGTGACCATCACGAGGCGGCCGGGAAATTGTCACGCCGCCATCCATCATGCGCTGGCAGGTCTCGTAGATATTGTCGACCGCAAAGGCGAGGTGACCAAAGTTACGAGCGCCGCCGTAGCTCTCCGTGTTGTCCCAGTTGTGGGTGAATTCCACTTCGGGCTGCCCAGGGGCAACGGCAAGATAAATCAAGGTAAAGCGTCCCTTCTCACTCTCCATCCTCCGCGTCTCGACCAGGCCCAAAAGATCCCGATAAAAGCGCATGGATGCTTCGACGTCACGGACTCTGACCATTGCGTGCAGATATTTCATAAGGCCTCCTTTGAAAAGGGCCTTTTCTTTTTATGCGGCGGTGATTTTTACAGCAAGTATTTTCTTGATAGCCTGGCTTCTGCGTTTGTAGGCTTCGAGGAGTTTCCACTCGACGGCGGGGATGTCTTTGACGAGGACGTGTGGGACGAGGAAACCGTAGGAATCCTCAAGGGCGCGGAGCTGGAGATGATGGGAGCTGTTCTCGAGGAGCACGTTATCCTCATAGCAGAAATTGCCGCCTTTCAGGACTTCGAGATAGTCCTGATTGAAGAGCTGCATGCTGCCCTTCTCGAGGAGAAAGATATAGTGTCCGGCAAAGTTTTTGATGACTTTGTCTTTTTGAATTTCAAAGGGCTCTAGCGAGCGGGCAATTTTATGGAGAAGGGGTGAATAACGAATGGGCGAAAAGAGATCGCTGTGTTCGAGTTGACGTCGCTTGGCGATATTGCGCGTGAAGCTTTCCAAAAGATTATTCCTGACGAGGAAAGCCCGGAAAACGCAGGCTGGAATGCGAAGGAGTTCAACCCAACTCTTGGCCCTGAGTTCCTCGAGAGGCGAATTGTGCCCGTCGTTGATGAAGTAGCCGGCCTGATATTCGAGGTCACTAAAGCTCGAAGCCTTGTGACTGGCGATGATTCCTTTGAGAATGAGAAAGACATCCTGTGGGGACTGCGCGAGAGTCGATATTGCAATGCCGGGTTCCACCTTCAAGATCTCCTGGTTCAGGAGGTCATAAAAGGATCCAAACGGAACTGTCGGAAAATGATGGTGCAAGGATCGTGCGGCGATCTCGTGGCGATAATCCATGTGGCCTTGAATCAAATGATCGATTTGACCAAAATGAGCCTGGGTGCCATAGATCTGCTGAGTCATCGTCAGAGGTTTGGTGCTATGAGAGAAGATAATCCGAGTCGACTGATCTTCTCGAAAATCCCCAGCCTGACCGTGGATAATCCCGCCGCCAGCGTCGATCTTTTTGAGATCCGCGCGTTCCAGATAGCTTGCCTTGATGCGATCATAGTTTTCGCGACTGAGGCCGGGCTTGGTGGAATCATCTTCAATCATGTTCTTTAGGACTTCAAACGAGGCAATATCGGCGAGATGGTGATAGGTCTTGTAACCATCAGGACCCATAGCGCGGAATTTTAGGAAGTAGGTTTCCACCGGGTGTGGCGATACGCTCGGATAGACTTCAAGGCCGTCGACGTTATTCCAGCTGTCGGCAGAAAAATCCTGGACTGTGAAAAAGCTTTCGAGGACTGGCATATCGATATTGAGGAGCGCACGAAGCTTTTTCTCAACCGATTCTCGAACGAGCTTAGGTGCATAGTACTCGATTTTTCGATCGCCAAGCATGAGTTCGCAGAGGCCTGCAAAGTGATCGTCGTGAGCGTGCGTTTGAAAGATGCCCTTCACTGAGTTAAGGCTTAGGCCAAACGAGCGAAGTGTGTGCGAAATAAAAGGGCCGGCATCGATAAGATAAATGTCGGGTCCATAACAGACGATCGAAGCCATCGATGGATTGTTCACATCCCAACCGTCGCCTTCACCACTATGAATCACGGAGAAGAATTCCGGGACGATCTGCTGAAAGCGGAAGCGGTGCGTTGGTCGATAGGATTCGCCGGCAGCGAGGTTGAGGTCGATGCGTAGACGCTCATTGTCGCAGCGAAATTCAAAGATGTTTACACCGAGGCGACGAATAAAAACGCCGTTGCCAATTTCCTTTTCATCTTCGAGAAGGGGTAGGGTGCGAAGTATGTCATCGACTGGCTGGATCTTGCCAAAGGCAAAACTCAGTTTGATGCGAATATGCATCTCGGCTTCTTCGGGACTGCTTGCCGTTTCGAGCACCTCTTGTTCCGTGAGGCCGTAGTTGCCGCGAAAGATATAATCGAGCTGCGCTCCCAAAGGCTCAGGATGGCCAATGAGAAGAGGCTTTTGACCGTTATAACCCGGGTGGTTTGGAAGAATCATGCCTTGGCGATAGAACATCTGCAGGACAGAAAATTCCGCCATGTTCGAGAGCTGACCGTTTTGAATGCTGAGATCAGAAAGGAGAATGGTGTTCGGGCCGAGTTCGATCCCGTTATGCTCACGAATAAAACCACTCTGTATCATGTGCTTCACACTGTCCGCAGGACAGCCGCACTGAATATAAATCGAGCGCGATGGGACAGCTACCCACATCAGGCCCGGAGTGATTTTTTTGTATTCTATGAGTGCCATGAACCCTTCCTTTGATCCTCTATCTATCGGATACCACGGATGATAATTGAGTCTGGGAAATTGGGACCGTTCGCCACAAAACGTCTGGAACAGAAATCTTAACGGGCGCTTGAAGAGGGAGATTTCGGTTCATCAAGAAATGATAAACGAAGGACGAGGGGAGAGCGCTAAGTCGCGACCATGACGAGAGAATGGTTTCGAAGTTAACGGAATGCCAAAGGCCAGGACGTTTTTCACGATTCATACATAGAATGTCCTAGGTCCCAAAGCCCAACAGATTTCCCTGCCAAAAAGCAAAAAAAAGGAGCCCAGATGGGGCTCCTCTAAAGGATTACATTTGATAGGAACTTAACGAATGACATCTGTTCCAAGATAGGGACGAAGAGCCTTTGGAATAAGGATGGAACCGTCTTCCTGCTGATGTGTTTCAAGGAAAGGAATCAAGACGCGTGGGCTGGCAATCGCAGTGTTGTTCAGCGTGTGACAGATCTGGTTTTGACCCGCAGCATCCTTGTAACGAATCTTCAGGCGACGCGCCTGGAAATCGTGGAAGGTCGAGCAGCTATGGGTTTCCGAATAGGCCTTACGAGATGGCATCCAGGTTTCGATATCGTGTTTACGAACCTGACCCTGACCCAAATCGCCCGTACAGACGTAGACCACGCGATAAGGCAATTCGAGATCCTGAAGAATCTCTTCGGCGTTATTCAGGAGTTCGTTGTGAAGGACTTCTGAACCCTCAACATCATTCTTCGCGATAATAACCTGTTCCACTTTGAGGAACTGGTGAACACGGTAGAGGCCGTGCGCGTCTTTGCCATAAGTTCCCGCTTCGCGGCGAAAGCAACTACTCATCGCCATGTAGCGAAGAGGAAGCGTTTCTTCCTTCAAAATTTCTTGAGCATGATAAGACGTCAGAGATACTTCGGCCGTACCGACGAGAGCCATACCATCACGTTCCACGAGGTAAGCCTGATCACGTCCACCTGGGAAATAACCGGTGCCGGTCATCGCGTCTTCGTTGACGAGAACCGGAATCGCAAGTTGCGTATAACCTTTGTTATTAAGCTTATCGAGCGTCAGGCGTAGAATCGCCTGCTCGAGACGCGCGCCCCAGCCCTTTAAAACATAAGAGCGGCTGCCGGCGATTTTAACGCCGCGATCGACATCGACGATATCGAGTTTTTCGCCGAGTTCCATATGGGTTTTGAACTTGAAAGAATATTCGCGGACAGTGCCCCAACGTTTGACTTCAACGTTTTCTGCATCGTCTTTGCCGACAGGAACATCGGAACGGGCCGGTGCGGGAACGAGAAGGAGCTGGCGCTCAACTTCGGCGCCCAGTGTGCGGACTTCGGTTTCCAATGCTTCGAGGCGAGGCTTGAGGCCGCTGACCTGAGCTTTTAGAGTATCGCGCTCGCTGGGACTGGCGCTGGCGATCTGTTTTGAAACACGATTTCGCTCAGCCTGCAGCTGCTCCATCTCTGCCTGCAGAGAACGAAGTTTTTCATCATCTCGAAGAAGAGTGTCGAGATCGACGTTAAAGCGCTTATCTTTAGCGGCTTGGCTCACCAGATCCTTGTTCTCGCGAATAAACTTAATATCGAGCATGGTCTCTATTCCTGATCAAAATCATGACGCCAAATAAGGCGCGGAATGCATAGGCGGCCTATCATAGCGAGTTTAGGCGCAAGGGTAAACCACTAGCTGAAGGGCTTTGGGAAGGGGAGGGCCGTCTTTTTGAAAGGGTGAAGAGTGAAAATGCAGGGGGTTAGGGTGAGATGAGCGACAAAAATGATAGCGCCAGCCCTGTTTTTGGTCTAATACACGGGTTCTCTCGGTCGATATGCATCGGGATGACTCTTAGGTTTTGGAGATGACCATGGTAAAAATCCATCCATTTGAACGCCTCGGTTTGCCAAGCAGTCCTTTGCTTCTTGCTCCTCTGGCAGGCGTGTCCGACCATCCTTTTCGCCGAAGCTGCACGAGCAAAGGCGCTGACCTCACGTATGTAGAAATGATTTCCGCGACGGCGATGCTCTATGAGAGCAAACGCACATTCGATATGCTTAAACGTCACGAATCCGAGGCCATTCTCGGCGTGCAAATCACCGGGCCTTCAGCCGATCAGGTGGGTCGTGCGGTGGCGATCCTGGATAAAATGAATTTCGACACGGTCGACATCAATATGGGTTGTCCAGTTAAAAAAGTTGTGAAGACAGGTTGTGGATCCGGCATTCTTCGCGATCCGGAACGGGTGTTTCAGACGGTAAAAGCTGCCGTGGAAGCGACCGATATGCCGGTCACAGCGAAGTTTCGTCTCGGTTGGGACAAGACCACCCGCAATGAAATCGAAGTCGCTCAGGCGATCGAAGCCGGCGGCGCTGCGTGGATGACAATCCACGGGCGGACACGAGCCGATGATTACGGAATTCCGGTCGATCTCGAAGGCATTCGCCGCGTAAAAGCTGCAGTGACGATTCCAGTATTCGGTAACGGAAATATTTTTCAGAAAAGTGATGCGGATCGTATGATCGCCGTCACTGGCGTCGATGGATTGATGGTAAGCCGCGGGGCTTTGGGTAATCCCTGGCTCTTTAGCGAGCTCCGTGATGGCGATGCTTCGGTCGAACTCGATGACTGGGAGGAAACTCTTCTTCAGCATCTAGAGTGGCAGCAGTCGGAATACGGCGAAGCGATCGGGGCTGCGGTCTGTATGCGCAAACATTTACTCTGGTATGCTAAAGGCTGGAATGGCGTAAAACCCTTTCGTGAAGCTGTCAATGCTGCGGGAAGCCTCGCCGGCGCCCGGGATTTGGTGAGGGAATTCACGCGAGGCCTTAGGGAACGCGGCGTCACTCATCGTTCGAGCATCGTCCAAGGGGAGTCGGAAACCCGATTTGCCTGGGATCCCAAGTATGACATGGACCGTTCGCTGGATCGGGGCGTGGGGGATGACGCCATGGAAACGCTGCAAGTATCAGAAATGGTTTGATCTGTAAGTTTAAAAGCTACCACCCGGTAGCTTTTCTTTTTTCAAAAACCTCAATTTTGGGCCCGGCGTCGCTTGACCTTCACGCTGAGAGAGTTAAGATCCGGGACGACACTGAAGACAAGTAACTCCAAGGGCTAAAGCCAGGTTAAGTATCCTGCGTGGCTGGCCTTTGTCTAAAAAAGAGGAACCGATCATGTTTGGACAAGCCGAGTATATCTGGCTCGATGGAACGAAGCCAGTTCAGCAACTCAGATCAAAGACCCGTATTCTGAATAGCCTTGGCGAGAAGCCTAAGCTGGATCAGTTTCCTCAGTGGAGCTTTGACGGTTCCTCGACCAATCAATCGCCGGGAAACAACTCGGATCTTCTTCTTGAGCCTGTCTGTGTCGTTCGCGATCCAATCCGCGGCGATGGCAACTTCCTCGTCATGTGTGAAGTGCTCAATGAAGACGGCACGCCTCATGAAAGTAATGAACGCGCCAAGCTCCGTAAAGTCATGGACGCCGGCGGTAAAGATCTCGACGCCTGGTTCGGCTTCGAACAAGAATATGTAATTTACGACCAGAATAAAGCTCCAGTGGATTGGCCGGATCAGGGTTTCCCTGCGCCTCAAGGTCCCTTCTACTGTGCGGTTGGTGCAAACGTGATCTACGGCCGTCCGTTGGTCGAACACCACACCAGGATCTGTATGGAAGCGGGCATCATGATTTACGGCACCAATGCTGAAGTCATGCCATCACAGTGGGAATATCAGATCGGCTACCGTGGTTCCAAAGACGAATCGGCCGATCCCTTGACCACGACTGACCACTCGTGGCTCGCACGCTGGCTCCTTTATAGACTTGGCGAAGAGTATGGCTGGACCCCAAATTTCGATTGTAAGCCTGTAAAAGGCGATTGGAATGGTTCGGGTCAACATACAAACTTCTCGACTAAAGACACGCGTGACCCTTCCAAAGGCGCAAGTACAATCGAGATCTATCTCGGACTTCTTGAGAAGAAACACAAAGAACACATCGCCGTCTACGGTGTGGGTCTTGAAGAACGCCTTACAGGTCTCCATGAGACTTGCAGCATCGATCAATTCCGTGCCGGCACCGCCGATCGCGGTTGCTCGATCCGCATCCCTCGTCAGGTTGCAAACGTCGGTTACGGCTACTTCGAAGACCGTCGTCCAGGTGCCAACGCCAACCCTTATTCAGTAGCGGCTCGCCTCCTCGCGACAGTCACGAAGTTCGACTAAACGCGCTTTTTAAAAATTATCGATTGTGAAGAGGACTGGCCCCGGCTGGTCCTTTTCTTTTTTGCCAAATCCTTATCTGCCGGACAGTTCTGGGAAACTTAAAAAATCTCGTAACAATGTATAACCCCACGTCTCCAAAACCATTACCTTTCTCAAAAATTACCCATTTATGATTTTCGCGTCATAGCCGAAGGACTACTTGAGGTCATTTTTGAGGAGTAGCCCCATGCGTATTCAATTCATTGTCCCTATCGTCCTGGCCCTGCTTTCGGGCTGTGACAAAGGAGCCGGCAATCGTGCTGGTGATAACGGTGGGGCAACCAGTGATCCGGGCTCGAAGCCGGCGGATCCGGGTGGTACGGGGAC
>SEDW01000334.1 GCA_004193325.1 Pseudomonadota bacterium
AAGGAAAGTCCTTTGTCGTTCCAATCGAACGGGTTTTCTTCAGCTGGAAAGAGCTGAATCGTCGCAAGCGGCAATTCGTTGGAATAAAAGTCGTAGGCTTCCGAACTGTTCAGGTTCGTGACGAAGTTCGCGATAAATTCACGGTACTCTGGATTCTCGCCGATTTTGTCGATGAGTGTGAGCGCGAAGGTAAAGGCTGTCTCGCCCTTTTCAGCGGCAAGCTTTTGTTCGCTGCTGAAGAGTCGAATCAAATCGCGGAGAGTATCCTTTTGCTCGCCCGCTGCATCGCGCTCAGCGTAAGCGATCAGGATCGTTCTCCAGGAGAAAGGATCCAAATGCTGGCTCATGAGATTGAGGTAGCTGTTCAGGAGGTTCGGCGAGCCGACCCAGAAGCCGCCCGCAAAAAACTCACGGCGGCGTTGGTCCGCTGCATTTCTCTCGCTCCAGATGCCTTTGCCCTGCTGAAGCCATTCCATCGTCAAACGCTCGGATGTTAGACCCTTGTGTTTGAGTTTATAAAAGCGGAGACCACTTGGGATCTGAACGATCCCAGGCTTGAGCGCCGCTTTTTTGCCCATAGTGAAAATGTCGTTCAGGACGCGCGAGGAGTGCCAGGTCGGGAAACGATAGTCTTCAAGCAGGCTCGGAGTCGCCTTGCAAAGAGATTGATTGTCGAGTGTCAGGCCAAGACGCTGTGACCAAACCATCCTTGGGCCATAGTCGTCACTCGAGAGCAGTGGGCAGAGCGATTGAATCGCGAGACTGCTCACGTAGTCACGGAACTTATTGTAAGCCTCTTCTTCAGTTGCTCCCTGAAAGTCGAGGGGGCAAGCCGTGACTGACTCAACCCAAACTGTGGCGTTTGCCGCGTCTTTGACCTTCGAGCGACAGAGTTTGCCGCCAAAACCAACTAGGGATTGGGGAAGGAATTTTGTTTGAGGCTTAGAAAAAGTCAAAAGGTCGAGCGATGAAAGAAGCGCCATGGGTGATGAGCTGTCGCCAGTCAGGCGAGAGACTTCATTGACCTGGGCCAGTTCTTCAAAATTCCAACTCGCGATTTGCGCGGTGAAGGTCGCGTAATCGGGAAGAATAGCATTTTTGAGATCGCTCATCTTGCTCGAGCTGCGGAGTGCGTTGGCAAAATACTTTGCATAGACGCTGTATTGAGCTTCGTAATCATCTCTCACGAGATAAGAGCTGTTGAGAAAGCCTCGGATTGGATCTGCAAAGGCCGAGAGGTCAGTCGCGGGAGCCGAAGACTTTCCGTAAGCAACGCCAGCCGGAAGGGTAGGGCTCTGCTTTTGGTATTGTTTGATGTAGTAGCTCGTGAGGAGGCGCGCTTCTTCCGAGGAATAAGGCGTTACATCAAAGTATTCACTCGCAATTGCCGAGTTGCTTTGAAAGCTGGCGTCAGCCTTTTGCTCCGGCCAGTAGCTGTCATCGCTAACGGTCGGGATAAAGGTCATGAGGTACCAGTCCTGAAGCTTTTGCGTAAGTTCAGCTGGAACATCTTTGGTCGTTAAAGGTCCTGTGCCGTAGTGCTGAGCCCAATTGCTCCAAGCGAAGTGACCCGTGTCATCATCGGAGAACATGCGAGTGGCTTGCATCGGCTGCAGCATGCGGGGAGTCAGGGCCGCTCCAAGAACGGGCTTGATCACAGACGATTGATTGGCATCGAAACCAAGGTAGTTACGAATCGATGTGCCGGCGCCTGAGAAATTGACCGCAGTCTCGCCTGATTGAGCACCATTGCTTGGAGAGCGGAAAATGCCATCGGCCTCTTTCGCCTTGAAGACGATTCGGCTCCAGATACTGGGATGAGATTCCAGGTAGGCTTTCAGATCCTGCTGATCTTCGCTGAAAGGAAAGCGCGAGAGTTCGAGTCGACCCGACACGAGGCTTTCAATTGGACCGTCTGTGTACAGACCGGCAAAGATACGGCTCGTGCGCGCTTCGACGGTTGTATCGATCTCAGCTGGCTGTTCAGGAGCGAGGTCTTGAAACTGATGGCTCTGGCTGGCCAGAGTTTCAATTCGATAAGTCAGAAGTTTTTCCAGAAAGTCGTTTTGAAGATTGTCCGCAAATTCTTTGGAAACAGTTTCATCAAGACGGGCGAGGCCGTCGAGAGACCAATCGGTCGAAGCTTCTGCTCTCTTTTGAACTTCCGCGAGGATCTTGTCATCCAGACGATCTCGGGAGAGCTGAAGATTATAGAGGGCGTAGGGATCGACCGCGAGGAGTCGACGCAACTGAGCGATTGAATCGAGAACGAGTTTTTTCGTCATCGCAGGGTCAGCATCGCCCTTGCTCCAGAGGTCCTGGCTGCCAACGAAGGGAATACGTTCTTCAAGACAAACCTGGTTTTCACCGCAGGCGTCGCCAACGGCGATCCCTGTAATGCTTTCTACAGCCACGAGGAGAGGAATACGGTTGCCGCAATCCGCTTGTGGACTCGAGATCTTATTCAAAACAGCAGTGAATTCTTTGAAATCGGCATCACCGTTGAGAGCAGGTTTTTCAAAATAGGGACACGCAGCGACCTTGCCGCCTTTCGTCAGAAGAAGTTGCAGCTGATAGGTCAGCTTGCTGGCTCCGGCTTTCGCGCGAATCGCTTCGAGCGAGATATTGCTGCCTTCGAGGAGAAGCTGATCGAGGGCAAACGTTGTACGACCGAGATCTTTAGCCTGAAGGCTATTCGCGTCGCGTAGGAGTGCGAGAATCCATTTTGCCGAATGAGCCTGCTGACCGAGAATGCTGTTCATCGCATCGGCAAAGCGTGCATCAAGGCTGAGGCGCTCAGTCTCTGTCAGGGCCTGATAAGATTTCCAGTAGGAAAGGACGACCGAACTTAGGCCTTTGAGTTCTTCTGGAGTGTACTGTTTATGCTGGTCCGCAAATTCTTTGAGTGGGGTCGTTGCGGCCGCATCATCGGCGCTAATATTTTTTAGGGCCTGGCTATCACTGGCTGTGAGTGCCTCACGGTAGGGCGATAACAAGATTTGCTGCTGAGCAGCAGTTAAGGTCTTCGCTTCGCGGCTTTTTAGCAGATCCGAGAGATTGGTGAAGAGGATGTTTTCCTGAAAGAGGCGGCGCGAGACGTAGAGAAATTCAGGCTTCATGACAGTGCCTGAGAGAAGTTCGTGTGTTGCGGACTCGAGACTGTTGTCTTCAAGTTGATCGACGAAAGCACCAAACTCATTTAGAACTTCAGCGAGATGACCGCTGCGTGACCAGGCGCTCAGGATCTCTTTGGACTTGGTGGCATCGAGAGTGACAAGGAAATCCTGAAGGCTACCGAGGCGTTCTCCGGCGAGATTAAGGCCTTGCGCCTTGCCATCAGTCAAACCGCGATCGAGCAGAGTCGTCGCAGCAAGAAGATAAGGATAACGTTCTTCATGTGTCGTTCCGTTCGGGTCGACCTTCAAGACGAAATCTAGAACTTTCTGAAATTTGGCTTCATCGAGTTTGCCCAAGAGGGCTTGAATGCCCCCAAGCGTCTCTTCGCCATCGACACTACGATTCGATGCGCAACTGAGAAAGTTGTGCAGAAACTTGCCCGTCAGTTCCCACTGGGAAACGTTTGAGCTCACGCAGGCCTGTCCGGCTTCCGAGGTTTTGAAAAAGCCGAAGTCCGTACCGTTTTTTGTTTCTTTCTGTTTCGACCAGCAAGAGCTTAAAAAGCAGCTTACGGTGAGAAAGAGAATTCGAATCTTAGAGTTCATAGTCCAGTCCCCCTACGAACGTTTGAATCGAGTGACCGGATTTCAAATGAATCTCGGCTCCTCTTGCGCTCACGCGGTCGAGAGAAGAAAGTTGGCTGTACTGATAAGCAGTTTCCACTGTGAGACGGCGGCCTGTTTCGTCGACGGCCACGTTCCAGCTAAGGCCGGCAGCGAGACTTTGACGAGCCGGATCGACTACCGACCCACGGGTGTTCGGGCGGTTCGCTGAGGTATGGAATTCAAGGCCTGAGCGGAACTCAAAGTTCTGATTCATACTTTGGAACGGCATGATCAGACCAAGGCGATAGGCTTGAGTATCGCGAAGGTTGGCATTGGAGCCATTGGCTTCTGCTGAAATGCTTGCCACATCGTTACCCGTGAGAGAAACGAGAGCGGTCTTAAAGCGGGCCCATTGCGCCTGCTCAAAGCTAAAGAGGAGCTGGAAATCTTCGAAGCTATAAGCATAACCAAAGCGGAAGATTGCCGGATCGTAGAATGGCACAAGACTCGTGTTAGCGTTGAAGGGAAGACTAAAGTCTTCGTTGGTCAACGAGAAACCCGAATCGATTTTAGAATCTGTTTTTTGAGCTTCGCGATA
>SEDW01000335.1 GCA_004193325.1 Pseudomonadota bacterium
AGCGGGCTCAGAGGATTCATCCGCCGATTGGCTTCGAGGGCCAAAAGGCTTGTCGGCATCATGTCCCAACGCGTTCCCAGAGCTAGACTCACACTCTTTTTCTCGAGAGCCTGCAAAGCCAGACGGGGAGAATCCTGGAACATTTCGCAGTTGATGAGGTGAAGAAATTCCGCATCACTTAAATTTGCAGTCTTAACTTTTTTGTTGATCGCATCACGGATAAAGGTGGAACAGGCGCCGAAAGTATTCGTCTCAGGTTCAACCGCCACCTGAATTTTTTCCGGACGATGAGCCTTGAGCACCTGGCTCACACTCGCCAAAACTGTGCGCGAGACATGGCCCATTCGGGTGGATTTGGCTTCTTTTGCCAACTGCTTGACCATGAGAATGGATTCTTCGCGGAAATCGTCATCATAACGAAGTGCCACGGAGAGCCCAGCAAGGCTCACGATGAGAAGGACAAGAATGGCTGGAGGAAAAAAGAAACCACCTGTGCGGCTGCGTTTGATTTCGATACGAAATTGAAGAGAATTGGGCTGAATATCAGCTTCGATGGGGGCTTGCTTGGTTTCTACAACGCCGATTTCCAAGTTGGGAATCGAATCGAGGTCGATCTTTCTTTGCTTTTCGATCATTCGAAACACCTTTGTCTGTTTATGGCCCTTTCAGTGTGACGTGAAAGTGACCACGAATTGCCTCGCCGCCGAGCCGGACTCCATCTGGTGATTCTTCAATGCGCTCGATCCTCGGACCGTAACGGTGAATCACAAACAGGTAGAGTTCCCGAATCAGAACTCCACGACCGGAACTGCTATGCCGTCCCTTGCCGGTAATGATTTTGAAAGTCCTCTTCTCGTTTCCGAGAGGATAACGGGAGATGACCTGAATTACCCATCGCTCGGCCTCGTCCACGGTCATGCCGTGCAAATCGATTTCAATCGTGGAATTGTGATCCCGTTTAGGACTTTCTTGACGTGCTTTGTTGTCGGCAGGTTTGACGCGAGGCTTGAACAAAGCCAGGTGTTCTTCCATGAGTTCGAGAGCGTTTTCTTCGATTTCAAACTGGATAGGGGAGGGGGCAACTGTTTCAATTTTTTGACCTTTAATACGGCCTTTTGATTTTCCCACCACATCCCTCCATCTGTCATAAAATCATAGTCCTGGAAAACTCGTTCCTCACCTCTTCTTCTTACACTATGCTGGTCCCGAATAAGACATTCGACTGCTATAGGCGGAGTAAAATATGGCCAGCGCGACAAAAGAGAAGGAACAGATTGAAGCAATCAAGCCCTGGGTTGACCTCATGCAGGCCAAAACCTTTCTGGCTGGCGATTTCCTCCTCTGGCTCTGGTACTTTTCAGAATCGGCTCAGAACCCCTTGGAACTAAACCTCGCACGTCATGGCAAGACCATGATCAAGCTCTGGGTCGAAGATCGCCTCGTACTGGAATCACACGATAACAAAGCGCAGGTGCATACTTTTAAGGGTGGCGAGCCGAGTCGTAGCCTGGAAGCTGAGTTTTCCTTGAAGTCCGGTAAGGTCGTACGCGAGCTTCGCCTTGGAATTCATATCGATCCATTCGGTGATTTTTTATCCGTTCTCTCGGCTAAAGATCTTTCGCCAAAATCGATCTACCTGCCCAATCATACTCAGGAAGGTGCGCCTGCCCCAGTTGGACTAGCGTTCCGGATGCAGATGACTGATGTCTATCTCGAGGCGCTCGATGGATTATTCCTGAAATTTCTTGAAATTCGTGCCGATGCTCAATGGCGGGATAAAGAACTCCCCGCTATTCGCCAGTGGATACAGGCGCGAGGTCAGGCCGAAACGCACCTGCATTAATAAGGAAAAAGCCAAAGGATGCTGAAAAACCGAATTAAGAATAATCCCGCGATCAAATTCCTTTGGCTGATTTGGAAAGATGCAAGCAAGGTCGATATCTTTAACGATGCCTATGCCATGGCCTACGTTACTCTCTTTTCCCTGATACCTTCGCTTGCCGCAATCTTTGCTCTCGTATCGCTCTTCACACCTCTGTTTGGGGAAAGCTCAAGCCTTCTGAAACAGGCCGAAGGTTTCATCCTCAAAAACCTTGCCACCGGTAGCGGCGAGCAGGCCGTTCATTACCTCCAGGGATTTCTTTCCAATACCGATTTCAAAAAAATCGGTGCCACCGGATTGATCAGTACGCTCGTCACCCTCACACTTCTCCTTCAGCAAATCGAAGTCGCGTTGAACCGCATTTTCGAAGTGAAGGAAAAACGTACGATGGTGCAGCGCTTCCTCTACTTCTGGACCATTCTTACGCTTGGAACCTTCAGCCTCGCTATCTCGATCGGTACCCTGTCGAGCTTTGCCTGGAGTTCGCGTTATTTTGAATTGACGGTTTCGCAGAAGATCGTCCGTGATCTTCTTTACTGGGGCGGGATGATTTTCCTCTTCTTCTCGATCTATAAATTTGGTCCAAACCGTCACATTAAATTGCGATACGCGCTCTATGGAGCTCTCACATCCACCGTGCTTCTCACGCAGGCCATTCGCTTCTTCTCACTCTACGTGAGTAACTTCACACGCTATCAGGCGATCTACGGCGCGCTTGCTGCCCTTCCGATTTTTCTTCTCTGGCTCTATGTTATGTGGCTCATCACCTTGATGGGGGCTTTGATAACGAAAAGGGCGATGGACGGTCTGCCTCGTGGTTCTTTTGATTCAAACTTTCTTAACAAGGACCTGAAGCAGGATTACTTCGACATCGTGCTTCCCTTCATCGTTCTCGTTAAGACTTACGAATGCTACGAACGGGCCGAACCTTGCACTGCCGAGGATCTGTCCAAGCACCTCTTCGTCACCTCAACGATTGTTCGCAAGGCCTTTTCCGAGCTGGCTATGGCGGATCTTGTTATTTGTCGGCACAACGAGGGTAAAAAAGGTGGGGCTGAGGAATTCTATCCTCGCTTCCCAAGCCACAAGATTACTTTTGCTGAAGTGAAATTAAAATTGATGGGCGATGCCAACGCATGGCTGGAAGCTATTGCAGAGGAAAATGTTAACCTGGACGCGAAGTATCGGGAAGCTCTCGCCTCCTACCTCACGTCGTCGAGCGAGACTCTTTCGAATTTAGGCCTGATAGAGCGGCGGAAGAAGGTTTTGATTGGCGGAAGCGAAAAGCCCTCGGCCAACGACTGAGATGTTTGCCCTGACTCATAAGCTTTTGTCTCATGGTCGGACTTGCCAAAGCCGGCGCTTGTTTTTCTTTAGGAAGGGCGACCATGAAACTGGCGCCGCCACCTTCTGTCGTTGAGACTTCGATTTTCCCACCGTGTAGATTGATCAAGGCCTTAGCCAGACTCAAACCGATTCCCACACCGCCGGCCGATCGATTGCGGGCGGTATCAGCGCGATAGAAGAGATCAAAGATATAAGGCATATCCTCCTGAGGAATGCCTTCGCCATGATCGACGATGACGAAACGAATTTCGCGCTGCGTCTCACGAACTTCTAGCTCAACTTCCTGACCGCTCATAGAGTGCTTGCAAGCATTCAACAGAATATTTTTGATCGCAATGATGATGTAGCCCTTGGCGATCTGAAGGTAGTGCCCACCAAGCTCGCCCAGATTTGAAGCTAGTCGAACCTGTTTATCTTCAAAGTTTTTACGAACGCTTTGTTCGAGATCGTGAATCAGATCGGCAATAGCCACCGACTCGGGATGGATGGGAATCGACTGACCCTGCGCTCTGGCAAGGAGAAGGAGATCTTCCACAATTGCCGACATCTGCGAAGACTCGCCCACGATGGTCTGCAGCGACGCTTTATATTCCTCAGGAGAACGATCTCGCCTTAGAGCAAGTTCAGCTTCACCGCGGAGAACTGCAATAGGCGTACGTAGCTCATGGCTCACATCCCCAGCAAAGCGGCGAAGACGCCCAAAGCCATCTTCAATACGGCCGAGCATCTCATTGAAGGTGCGGACGAGCTGACGAAGCTCATCGTCCGCTTTTGGCAACTTAAGGCGTCGATCAAAGTTATCAGTAAAACCCATGCGTGCCACCTCGTTGGTGATCCGTGCCACGGGTTTAAACGACCATTTGATCAAGAGATAACCGAAGAGAACGGAGGCAATCAAACCGAGGGATAAAGAGACCCAGAGCATCACCTTCACGGAATTTACAGTATTCATCGAAGAGCTGATCGAAGCGCCGACCTGAATGAGTTCGCCCGTAAACTTATTGTTACGAACGACCGGTAGCGTAATCTGCCGCCAGGTGCTGCTGGATGAATTGCTGAAGGTCTCGTAGGTCTCGAGGCCTTTATCGGA
>SEDW01001384.1 GCA_004193325.1 Pseudomonadota bacterium
GGCAGCATCGTCGTCAACAACGACGGTCAGCACTCCCCTCGCCCAGTCGATGGCAGCGTTGTCCTCAGTCAAGGCGTCCATGATCTGGTGCTCGACTATTTCCAGGGCCCAGCGGATCAAATCGCCCTTGAGCTCTTCTGGCAAACTCCAGGGACAAATGATTTTGTCATCGTTCCACCCTCAGCTTTTCAAAAATAAAAGTGCGATTTAGAAAATCGACTCAATTAGAAAAGGATCTCAATCGAGATCCTTTTTTTTATTTGTTTTATGGATGAGATTTGACTTGCTGGAGGAAGAGGAGGCGGAGGAAATAAGGAAAAGGATCAAACCTTGATGTGCCAGGGCTCAAAACGAACGCCGTAGAAATTTGTCTCAGTGTACCGAATGTTCACATAACCGAGATCGATCAAACGTTTGTAGACATCCGTGGCCGCAAAGCTATCGGTGAAGTTATCGGCGCCAAGACCAATCTTACCAACATCAAAGTCACCGGAGCCGTGGAAGGAATAGCCTGGAGGCGCTAGGGAACGCGCGGCCTTCGAAAGGTTGCCGTTACAGATGTAGCCCTTGTTCAAGAAGAGATCGAGCTGCTTCACGACACTGCGAATGCCCGAGGTCAGAACAATATCCTGGCCCACATCTTTTTTAAGTTCAGCATAGAGAACTTCCGGACGACCTCTGTAGAGGTAGTGTCCGGTGCCTGGCATTTTAATGGTTTTGGATACATCGATTTTTGTGAGGAGTTCAGTCGAAACCTTGGCTCCGTAGAATCCATAGTCTTTGGCATCACGGAAAAAGGTGGCTTCAATGAAATCCATTTCGGACTTCGTAAAGGCGCCGAGCCTGCTCGCCGCAACGACCTTGATCAATTCATCACATCAGGTTGAAGTGGCCGAAGCCAACAATCTTTTTCGCTTGAGTGAGCTTCGCGAGAAGATCCATCATGGTTTTTTTGCCAACAGCATCAAGATAGAAGTCATCATTGAAGTCTTGATCGAAGTGCTTGGCTTTATACTGCATGCGAGCCGCAACTGCGGGATCTATCGGCGCCGACAAAGCTCCGTCCTGAGCCAGGCTTTTCCCCGTGTGGAGAACTGCGAGTCCAGTGATGGCACCCTTGATGAGTTGGCGGCGATGCATACGTAAAATTCCTAAATGGTCTAAGCCCTGCTTCGGAACTTTTACAAAAAACTTTATTACCCACGGAAAGGAAGGACTCTTTGGGAAATAAGAAAAAGCGCCAGGCAAGGACATTGCTGGCGCTTTCTCATAGGCTTTGTCGAAAGATCAATCCCAGAGCGTGTGCAGTTTCATGCAAAAAACCGAGCCGCCGGACTTAATAAATTCATCCGTATCGACCTCAACGGGGACGTAATTCAGAGCCCTGAGGGCCGCATTGGTCCGGCTGTTGCCTCTTTGAATAATCACATGCTTTCGATCCGGGCAATGCGCGTTGCAGGCAAAGCCGGGAAAGTCGGCCTCTTCGAGATCGACTTCGATGACATTCTCAAAAAGATCTTTCAGTACGAGCCAGTCTCTTGGATGAAA
>SEDW01000336.1 GCA_004193325.1 Pseudomonadota bacterium
CGCAAAGCTTGATCATCAATTCTTTAAAATCACTTTGATCGATAGTCATTTCAAGCTTCCTATCACCGGTGCCACACTCACGACGACCAACAACATCGTATTAACGACAGATAGAAACGGCGTTGCAGCGTTCTATGAGCCTGGCCTCATGGGAACCAAAGTCTATTTCACCATCGCGCATCCGGGCTGGACTGGACCCGTCGATGGCTTCGGGCATAGCGGTACCGCACTCGATGTGAAAGAAGGAGGTTCCGCTGAAGTTCTGATGACAGGAAAATCTGGTCAGCAGCTCACGATCACGACTGATCTCCAAACCCGTCTGACCCAAGGCAAAGTCCCAACCAAAAACGAGATCTTTGGTCTGCGCATCATCGATAGCAAAACCAAACGCGGCGTACCTTTGATCTGGGTCAAAGGCAGCAACGGCCTGACTTATCATTCTGATAATCAAGGCTACGTGGCCTTCGATGACATCGATAACATTGGCAAAGACATTCAATTCGAAATTTCAAGTGATGGCTATAACTCAACTTCGGCGAAACTTGCCACGACCAAAGGCAAAATCTCCACAGTCGAAATCGAACGTCGCAACATCGCGGAACGTCTCTATCGATCGACCGGCGCGGGCTCTTATCGTGACAGTATTCTGCTCGGACTCAGCACTCCCGTGAAGCAGCCATCGATCGATGGTCTGGTCATGGGTCAGGACACGCTCAATGCGATCGTCTACAAAGGCAAATCGTTTTGGATTTGGCAGGACACTTCGAGTAGCTTCTTTCACCTCGGAAACTTCGGCAATTCAGGTGCGATGGCTGATCTGCCAGGTAAAGGCAACATCTCCCAAGACCTCGGGATCAATCGAACCTATTTCGTCGGCGACAATGGTTTCTCGAGAGCAATGACTCCAGGATTCGAACCTGCAGGTCAACCCACCTGGATGGGCGGACTCGTCGTTGTTCCTGATGCTGCTGGTAATGAAAAAATGCTAGGGATCTACGGTAAAGCTGTGAGTGAAGCAGGCATCGGCAAAAAGGGTTGGGGCGTCTATGATGATGCGAGCAATACCTTCAAAGACCTCGAAAAATATGCAAAAGCCGAATTCATTCCTGGTCAGTCCGTGATGGCAGAAGGCGATGGCGTTCCCGTTCGTCATGGGAATAAAGACTATCTCTACTGGGGTTATCTCAGAGCACCTGCAACGTACGAATCCATTTTGAATTATGATAACTTCGAAGCCTATACGCCTTATGAAGCCAAGAGCAAGACTCTTCGCAAAAAAGCCGACGGCTCGCTCGACTATCAGTGGACTAAAAATGCTTACCCACCGAACGCCGAAGAGCTCATCAAAGCAGGTGTTAAAAAAGAGCAAACACTCGACGAATATAACTTCAAAGATCCTGAAGGCAAAAACATTGCCATCGCCTCCGGCTCTCTCGAAAGAAACTGGAACGAATATCGTAAGAGGTATATCGGCACGATTCAACAAAAGTTCGGGACGTCATTTCTCGGTGAATCATGGATCAGCGAAGCCGACACTCCGATGGGACCCTGGAACTTTGCGACCAAGATCATTTCGCACGATCGTTACACGTTCTATAACCTTCAGCAGCATCCTCACCTCGATCAGGAGGGAGGACGCCTCATTTACATTCATGGTACCTACACCAATTTCTTTACGAGTGAACCAGCGACTCCTCGCCATGACTATAACCAGGTTCTTTATCGCCTCGACCTTGGCGATGGCCGAGTGGCTATGCCGGTCGCAGTTTACGATCTCGGTGGAAGCGCCGCGCGCCTCGCCACCAAGGCTGATCTTCATCGCGATTCAGGGCCGTTGAGCGCAAGCTTTTTTGCCAAAGACAAAGACTTTAAGGGCAGCCTGCCCTTCTCCTGGTCAGCTCCGGAATGCGACAGTAAACGGATGCTCTTGCCAATCAAGAGTCGGGCGCCTGCCTTCTATGCCCTACCCGCTTCCACGACAGCCAACGATGGCTTGATTGCTCTCTATGAATTCAAATCGAGCAAAGGCGACGTTCGCTACAGCACAGACGCTTCGATTGAAGGCTATACGAAGGGTTCAGCTCCAATCGCCCAGGTATGGAAAACTTCGACACACGTGCCGATCAATGTCGGCGATTATTTGGGTGATCTGGCGGCTGATGCCGGCAGCGATCTCTGCCTGAGTGCAGCCCCTGGAAATGCCTCCATGGCCACGACCTTGGACGGTAGCAAGTCGTCGTCACTGAGCAGCAAGATCGTCAGCTACAACTGGATCGTGCGTGGCGAGTCTTCAACGCAAAAACTGGAAGGCGTGCGCCCCAATGTGAATCTCGCCGCTGGTCTCTACCACGTCGAGCTCATCGTTAAAGACGAGACAGGCCGCGTGAATAAAGACCGTATGATGCTCGAAATCAAAAACTAGTCAGGAACAGGCCGTGGGATTTGAGAGCAGTTCTCAAAAAGCTCCTTAATTCCCACGGCAACTCGTTAATAAGATTTACAAATCCCAAGTTAAATCCCTCGCTCCGCCCCCCAAAAACAAGATTATTCCTCACTCATTCCAGTTACTTAAATCTACTCATAAATATTTTCTCAACAGTCTATTTCGCTCCACCGATACGGATTACTGAACGTTGTAGGGGAACTACCGTGAAAGTAATCAAAATCATCCTAGCCTCGACGCTGGCTCTGAGCTCAGTTGCATCAGCAGCAAGCATGCTCGAATTGAGACAGGCTGAAAAACTCTCGATTACTCTCACCGGCAAACCCCTGGCGTCAGATCTTCGGGCGAAATTCCTGAAAGGTGAAATCGATCTCAAGACCATTGCTGATCAGTTGAGCACCGGTCCGGAATTTATCGAAAACTTCGCTGAGTATTGGACCCGCACCCTGAACATCCAGGCCGCAGTGAATCCCTATGCGCTCAAATCTCTCTCAGCCGGCATAACTCTCAAAGACATCGGAAACTACCTCGACTGGAGTTTCATAGCCTATCCACCTAACGCTGTTGGTGCCGACGTCAATGGTCTCACAGGCTTTTACAACGCCCGTGCATCGGGCGCGACTGCGCCGGCAATCGAAGTTCGCTATTGCGATGATCTCCCCACACTCACCGTCATCGCCGCTTACAACGGCAGAAATGAATGGAAAGCACTCGGCACCACGGGCAAGACCCCAGCTGGAGCAGCAGTGAAAGCTGGAACGGAGGAGATCTGGTCTAAACTGTGGGACCTCTGGCAAAAATACGATCTGGAATGCGGAGGCGGTGGAACCGTCATGCTCCCCTGGTGGGATCCAGATGGAGTGACAATCAACGCCAAATACAAAGGCGCAGCAGGCTATCGCGTCCCGCCGATGATTTTGCAGGCCTGTGGCGAAGGCCTCAAAAAGTGCTCTCTGAAAGAAAACGGCAAATCGGATGCTTACATGGACGAAGTCAGTCGCGCCATGACCATGGAAGCGTCTTACCTCATCTCACACGTCGTTGCGGAGGATATGCCTTTCAACGAGATCCTCACGACCGAGAAAACGATCATGACCGGAGCCTACGGCTACTTCATGTCGCGAGATCGCGGCTCCAATTTATGGGGGAACTTTCCGGGCGGCGGCTATGTCGATCTTCAAAATCCGGTTTTCAAGACGACTAAACCCAACGACAGAAAACATTACTGGGTAAACCGTAATGCACTTCATTCGGGAATACTCACGACACCCGTGTTTCAGCTTCTGACTAACGGCAGAAGAGCGAAGGCAAATAAAGCCTACGAAACATTCCTTTGCAAAAAGTTCGCGGTACCCGAGGGTGCTAAACCGGATCCGGCCGATGCCAATCCCGACCTTACTCAAAGAACCTATTGCTCCTACTGTCACAAATCCATCGAGCCTATGGCAGCCTTCTTTAACCGCTGGCCACAGACCGGTGTAAACAACTATCAATACGACGAGAAGCAGGACGATGCGGGCCGTTTTGCTGGTATCTCCGGAGAAGGCGCTAAGGGCCTTGGCAAAATCCTCGCGGAGAACTCAGAATTTCAGACCTGCAGTATCCGAAGGGCTTTTGAGTTTGTGAATCGCCGGAAGATGACTTACCTCGAAGAGGAGAACAAACTCGACGAGTATACGTCCGATTTTGCATCGGACAAAAACCTGCGCCGACTCATCATCAAAATGATGCTAGAGCCTGAATTCTTAAGTCCAAAGGGAGCAACGCCATGAGAATAATAAGCATCGGCTTGGTCGCCTTATTTATCGCATCCTGTAGCGCCAGCCCCAAGGCTGACTCGTACAAAAAACATGGCGAACCGACGACTAACATT
>SEDW01000337.1 GCA_004193325.1 Pseudomonadota bacterium
CTTTCTATCCTCAACATCACCAACGCCGCTGCTGGCGAAGCTGAGCTCGTCGCGACCTCAACATCGATGGTGAGAAATATCAAATGGGACAAAGCCGGCAAGAACGTAAATAAATACGATCTCAGCCTCATCACCTTTCCTGCGGGAACCGCCAGGGCCATCAGCAGCTTTGCCAGCGCCTCGCCCAAGAAAGGCGCCGCCTTCACCATCGTGGGCTTCGGACTCAATCAGAGCAAGAACCTGAACGACGGCAGCAGCGCAGGCATCAAACGCCTCGGTAATAACGTTGTAAGTTCTATCAGCGGCGGCTTCATTCAATTCACCGGGCAATCGACCACGACCTCGGCGAATGGAACGAACTCCTCGGCCAGCGCCGGTGATTCGGGTGGACCACTCTTCGTCGATGGCAAGCTCGCAGGAATTACGTCCGGTGGTGGCCAGGCGGGGATTTTTAGTTCGAACACGCAGAGCCTTTACGTGGATATCAATTCCACGGATTCGCAGGCTTTCCTGACGAAGTTCTTGAAATAAATTTTGTTTTTATTATAAAAAAATGGCCGCTTTCCCGTCGGGATAGCGGCCATTTTTTATCGCCTTCGGCGGTTTCGCCCTCGGCGGAAATTCTCAGCCCTTACCCGGCGCCATCAACTGCGACACGAGAAAAGCCATTTCAAGACTCTGACTGTAGTTCAAACGCGGATCACAGTAAGTCTCATAGTTATGCGAAAGCTCATCCGCCGTAATCCCAGCCGAACCACCGATGCATTCGGTGACATCGTCACCGGTCAATTCAAAGTGAATGCCGCCGAGCTTACTACCTGCGGTCTTGTGAATATTCAAACTCTCAGTAACCTCACCGAGGATATCGTCGAAGTTTCTCGTCTTCGTCCCAGCATCGGTCTTGATCGCGTTGCCATGCATCGGGTCAATGCTCCAGACCACTGGAGTACCCTTCATCGCCTCGATGAGCTGCGGCAGATGCTTGCCGGCCTTGCCGTTACCGTAGCGGGAAATCAGAGTGACCTTGCCGGCCTCGCCCCGAGGATTCAGCGCCTTACAGATCGCGATGATGTCCCGCGGATCCGAGCTTGGGCCAACCTTGAGGCCGAGGGGGTTCGCGATACCGCGGAAATATTCGATATGCGCGCCATCGAGCTGGCGAGTCCGGTCGCCAATCCATAGGGTGTGAGCGCCCAAATTGTAGTAAGCGTCATACTCTGGCACGTACTGGGTCATTGCTTCTTCGAGTGGCAATAAAAGCCCTTCATGCGAAGTGTAAAATTCAACGGTCGCCAGCTTCTCCTCATGGGTCCCGAGAGATTCCATAAAGACGATTGCATCCTGGATATTATGAACGATGCGCTCATATTCGATTTTCTTCGGCGCGTTGCTCACAAACTTCAAATCCCAACTCTGGGGATGATGAAGATCGGCGAAGCCGCCTTTGGTCAATGCACGAATATAATTCAAAGTCGCGATCGAGTGGAAATAAGCCTGACGAATACGGTTGGGATCTGGCTTACGTGCTTCGGCGTTGGCTTCGAAGGAATTGATGATATCGCCGCGATAAACCGGGATTTCCTTGCCATCAACCGTTTCCAGATCAGCCGAACGAGGCTTGGCATACTGGCCCGCGATACGGCCCACGCGAATGATGGGCTTTCGCAGACCGTAACAAAGCACGACCGACATCTGCAGCATGATTTTCAGCTTTTGCGTGATCGCCTCGCGGTTGCAATCCTGAAATCGCTCCGCGCAGTCGCCACCCTGAAGAACAAAGCTTTCGCCGGTCATCGCCTTGGCAAGCTGAGCTTTGAGACGCTCCACTTCGCCAACGAAGATCAGCGGCGGCATTTTTTTGATATCGGCAAGTACAGCATTGAGCGCGCTTTCGCTCTCATAGCTTGGCTGCTGCTTGATAGGAAGCTTGCGCCATGAATCGGGTTGCCAGGATTTTGCTGTACTCATCTTTTACGCCTTCTGCATGCTCTTCGCATAGTGCTGAATCATAATGAGAATATTCGCGAGACCATTTCGCCTGTTCATCGACAAATGCTCGCTCACACCCGCTTCACCGAGAAAGTCAGTCGAGAGGTTTAGAATCTCGGCCGCCGTGCTCCCGTTGTAGACCTTGAGCAAAAGAGCGACCACGCCCTTGACGATCATCGCTTCGGAATCCGCCATGAAGAAGATCTTGTCTTCGATAATTTGCGGCACGAGCCAGGCTTTGGAAATACAGCCCTTCACAAGGAATGGATCGAGGCGCAGGTTCTCCGGAAGAGGCGGCATCGCCTTGCCTTCATCCACGATGTGTCTCAGTCGTTCATCTTTATTGGAAATGCTCTTCAAACTTTGGAGAAGAGCCTCTTTACGTTGCAGGATATCGGTCATCGGCCATTGCACCTAATATAGACGTCGGTCTTTTGTTATAGAGAACAGTCCGCCCCCTGTCCAGCTTTCCATAGGCTCGAAAGCGTCTAAATGGCTTACATACTGGTCAAAAAAAAAGCCCCGCAGTTGCGGAGCTTCGAAAAGGTATTTTTTTAAGAAGTCTGGGGACTCCCTCAGCCAGCTTTGCTGACTTTCAGGATCTGACCCACGCGAACACCGTTGCGGTGTAGCTTGTTGATCTTTTTGAGTTCTGCGACCGACATTCCAAACTTCTTGGCAATGCCATGGAGCTTGTCACCACGACGAACGCGGTAGATGCCGCCATCCGTATCGGCCGGAGCTCTGGGAACAGCCGAGGCTGCAACCGCTTTTTCCGTCGCTTCGACCATAACCTTCAGCTTTTGACCGCGGAAGATTGTGTTGGAGCGAAGACCATTCAATTCCTTGATCTGATCCAGAGTCACGCCGTATTTTTGCGCGATGCTGTTCAGATGCTCGCCGCGCTTAACACGGTGGAACTTTCTGATCTTCGATTCGTTAGCAAGGCGTGGAGCCTGAGCTTTCGTAGCGAGACGGTGTTCGGCAAGGCTAGACGCTTTGTCTTTGAAGTTGTCTTCGTAACGTTTTGGAATCCAGATTTTGTAGGTCGAGATATCGCCAGGTGTTACGCCCGTTTTCAAGTGCGGGTTGAACTTCTCAAGACTCGCGAGAGGAATGTCGGTTTCGTTCGCCACAGCCGAAAGGTTGATCGGCGAAGGAACAGTTACACCAACGAAGGCTTCGTGCGATTCCTGATTAGGGACGCGGAAACCGTATTTTTCAGGGTTTTTACCGACGAGATAAGCCGCTATGACTTTAGGAATGTAGTCCATAGTCTCAGAAGGGAGAACCTTGAGACGAACCAGCTCCCAGAAATCGCGGGTCTTGCCGCGCATGATTGCGCCCATGATACGAGTCTCGCCAGCGTTATATGCTGCCATCGCCAGGTACCAGGAGTTGAACACATTGTTGAGATCGGCAAGGTAAAGAGAGGCAGCGACAGTCGCGCGCCAAGGGTCACGACGTTCATCAACATGATTGTCAACGCGTAGACCGTAACGACGACCCGAAGCAGGAATGAACTGCCAGAAGCCTACGGCGCTTGCACTGGAATGAGCGTTGAGAACAAAACCGCTTTCAATCATCGCGAGGAAGTAGAGTTCACTTGGAACGCCAGAGTCGCGAAGCGTGGCCACGATCATCTTCTTGTAGGGCTGACCACGATCCATGAATCTTTGGAAAGCATCGTGGTTTTTGTTGGCGAAGAAATCAATCCAACGATCAACATCTTTATTGATCTCAATCGGAATACCCGCTTTGAGAGCCTTGTTGATTTCGTCTTCTTCCGCACCGATTTCTGGAACTTCACCGTTGATGGAAGTTTGAAGTTCCTGATCGATGGAGTCGTCGATCTCTTCCGGCTGAACTTCGGCGGAATCAGCATTTTGCGAGCCGTCTTCCAGTTCAGCGTGATTGATCTCTTCTTTAGCGGCGTTCGTCGTTTTACAGGCTGTAAAAGTAACGGCCAAAGACAGAACCAATGGGGTTACGCGTGTCAGCTTCATAGGGTCCCCTTATCTCGAAAAAAGCAAAAGATGGGTGCTACTCACGCGGAATCTCAAAAATGCGTTTAAATATAATATTAAAACGATCTCTGGATTATGAGCTGAGAGCTGAGAGAAAGACTGAATTTCAATAGTGACTCCAATGTAACATAGGCCTGCCTTTTTTGGCAGGCATAAGCTCCATGAGATTCTTTGGTTATCCAGAAATTTAGTCTGAAAAACGCAGGCAAATCAGAGCACTATTAATATTCAAAAAATCTAAGCCATCAATGTTTTCGGCAATTCCGTAGCCTTAATTTCCAAATCTAACACCCTACCTTAATCGGCAAACTTAGATTATTCTCACAAGCGCTGTTCCCAGAAAAATATATCTGTCTCCTCTTAACGACTCAATTTTCAGGTGAATGTGCCTGTGCGTTAGGACTAATGCCTAAGGTCTAGATAAAGGTTTTTCAATCATGGCCCTGGCTTCATCCGTTTCTTAGTCCGAATTCTGGAGAATATTAATCAGTCGCAGAGGACGGATTTTGAATGTCAGGAATTTTTCCGAACAACGGCACAAAAGCCAGCTTCCAACAAATCGGTAAGACTTTCTGTTCATAAGAGCGAAAATCTGTTAGCTAAGAGAAAGATATCGAACGAACAGGGGAATTCATGGGCTCATCGCGCATGCAACGCATTTCACCAGACAAGCGTATGATTGCGATATTGGTATATCTCACGGCTTGTCTTCAGGTTATTGGCTACAGCTACCTGGCTCTCGAATCGGGAAGCACGCTGGCCCAGTATCTGGTGCTTCATAGCGCTCTCGACGCCAGCTACACGGTGTTTATCAACCAAGCCGTCGTTGGCCTCATGGTTCTAGGCCTGGTCCTCGCGTTCTTTCGCTGGAGTCCCTGGCCCTTTTATCTCATCGGTGGACTCTTTCTCCTCGAAGCCATATTTCGAACACTGGTCGGCGGAGAAATCTCCTCGACTCTCGCCATACCCGGAGACTGCGCCCGTTACCTCTGGTTCCTGGCCATTGGCTTCGCTTTGAGATCCGCGCGAACACTTGATGTCGAAGTCGGTCTGCCGAGTGTACGGCTCCT
This sequence comes from Pseudomonadota bacterium, assembly GCA_004193325.1. Classification (GTDB taxonomy): domain Bacteria; phylum Bdellovibrionota_B; class Oligoflexia; order Oligoflexales; family Oligoflexaceae; genus Oligoflexus. The sequence goes on from SEDW01000337.1 coordinate 5,087, forward strand.
CCTGAGATTCGGTCTCGCTCTGACTTTCATCACGCACGGGATCGAAGCCCTCTTAAAATATCCAGGCTTCGTCGCCGCCATTACTCAGGTCAACCAAACACTTCTACCCGCGATCTATAGCGAGAGCCTGACGAATAATCTGCTCGTCGTCATCGGTGTTGTGGATGTTATGGTAGGTCTGCTCGTGCTCTTCCGCCCGAGCCGAACGGCTCTGGTGTACATGGCGGTTTGGGGTGGACTCACCGCGCTCTCTCGCGTGGCAATCTCACCCTATGAAGGCATGTTTGAAGCGATGATTCGCGCGCCGCACTTTATGCTGCCGCTTCTCATTATGATTATCGAAGGCCAGCGGACCCTCAGAAAACCCATCAGACGAGTCTACACCTCGACGATGAAACGTATCGGTTTTGCTCATTCGCCCTGGGCCTGGAAACGCTCCAGCCATGAGGGTTGAGGCGACAGTAGTTTTCTTGCCTTGAGATCAAAAAGTCCCGCTTTCAGTTTGCCGGTCGACAGGACGGTTCCATCGGCTCGCTGCATCTCGTGTTCCACATTCCAAATCTTCGTTTCCATACCTGAGAAACGTGTCCGGATCAGTAGCTGATCACGATTTTTTACTTCTCTTTGATAACGTACGTAGGCATCCAGGATCACAAATCCGATGCCTTCCGCCTGCATGACTTCCAGCGTAAATCCCAGATCGCGACAGAGCTGCCAACGCGCTTCTTCGAAAACTGTGAGGTAGCGCGCATGATTCATGTGGCCCATGATATCGAGCATCGTTTCGGTGACGAGATAATTGTATTCAAACCATTTGGTGTGCACGAATAGAGTCTCCTGACATTCAAACCGAAGGGCGCATCGGATAACGCATGGCATAGAGCTGACAGATCGATTCGAGCCAGTGCTGATCCACCGCATCAAAATCATTCAGCACGTTGGAATCGATATCAAGAACGGCCAGAACTTCACCCTTCTTTCCTAGAACGGGTACGACGATTTCACTCTTCGTCGCCGAGGAGCAGGCAATGTGACCTGGAAAAGCTTCGACATCAGGCACGAGCTGCGTCTTTTTACTCGTAGCGGCAGCGCCACAGACGCCGCGTTTAAAAGGAATATCGAGGCAGCCATGGGAGCCCTGATAAGGTCCGATCTGGAGGTGGTCGTCGCGAACAACGCGGTAAAATCCAGTCCAATCGAAGGATTCAAAGGCATTGTGCAGCTCCGAAACGATCGTCGCCATCGCTGCCAACCAGTCGCTGTCAGCTGTCAGGAGCGATTGGATACTGGCGTAAACCTCGCTATAATGTTTTTGCTTTCGCATCGGCTCGGATTGCCGTGGTAGTACTTCGAGCATAAAACCTCCTATTAGGCAGATATAGGAGGATCTGAGGCGTCTGTCCAGAAGACTAAATGTATATTGTATAATGTTAGGCAGATATAGGAGGATCTGAGGCGTCTGTCCAGAAGACTAAATGTATATTGTATAATGTATATATAGCGATTGAATTAAGGATAAGGAGTTAAGGATGAGAATCCCCACCGATAGCCTCGCCCCGGAAACTCTCAGGCGAGTCGTTGAGGAATTTGTCACCCGCGAGGGCACAGATTACGGCATGAACAATTCCGAGTTTTCGACCAAGGTCGATCAGGTCCTTCGGCAGCTTCACAAAGGCGAAGCGATGCTGGTCTTCGATGCTGAAAGTGAGAGTTGTCACATTCTGCCGAAGACTCATCCCGCGTTTCGGGATTACAACAGAAAAGAAATGGAAGACCTAAACGAAAAAGAGGGCGACCTCAGCCTTAGCTGAGATCGCCCATCCTTTTAAAAATTATTACTGAACCGATTTCGTGGACGAGGTTGAGCTGCTAGAGCCTGAGCCTGCGCTCTGGCCCTGTGATGACGAGGATTTCAATGAAGAATCCTTCGAGGAGTCTTTGCTCCCATCACTTGCGCTTTGGCTGCTTCCGCTAGTCGATCCGTAGCTGCTTTGGCTTGCGCTTTGGCTGCCATTTTTGGAAAACTTATCCTGACTCAGACGAAGTTGATTGTGAACTTCGGTCACGCCAGAAATCGAGCTTGCCAGATCTTCCGCCGCACGTTTTTCCGCACGATCCTCAACTGTACCAGTCAAGGTCACTTCCCCGTTGCTCACGCGAATCTCGATCTCAGATGGATCGACATCGTGTGCATGGGTAAGAAGGTCAGAAATTTCTTCTTTCAAACGCTCGTCGGAACGTTTGTAGCCCTTCGGCGCTTTGCCGAATTTGCTGCTCAT
>SEDW01000338.1 GCA_004193325.1 Pseudomonadota bacterium
GCCCAGTAGCCTGATTCTTCATTGGTAACCTGGATAATCTCATCGATGTGACTCTTATCGAGGATGTCGGGCACAAAGCCGGCCCCGATGCCTTGGATTTTGTGGGGACCAGGAGCGCCACCCGAGAGGACTGGAGAATCTTTGGGTTCAACGGCCACAGCTCGGAAACTTGGCTTGAGACCTTTGATCACGGATGAAACGCCCGTGATGGTTCCTCCGGTTCCAACTCCGGCCACGAGAATGTCGACCTTGCCGTCGGTGTCTTCCCAGATCTCGAGGGCTGTCGTATTTTTGTGAGCCTCGACGTTAGCCGGATTTTTGAATTGCTGGGGCATCCAGTACTTGGGGTTTTCAGCCTTGATCTCTTCGGCCTTGGCGATAGCGCCCTTCATACCCTTATCGCCTGGCGTCAGGACCAGTTCGGCTCCGAGTGCCTTCAGAAGCTTTCTACGCTCCTGGCTCATAGTCTCAGGCATCGTGAGGATGAGGCGATAGCCTTTGGTGGCTGCAACGAAAGCGAGACCGATGCCGGTGTTGCCGCTCGTTGGTTCGACGATGGTTGTGCCTGCTTTGAGTTCGCCCCGCTTTTCAGCGTCCTCGATCATAGCTGCACCGATGCGATCTTTGACGCTCGAGAGAGGGTTGAAATATTCGAGCTTGAGCAGGATGTCAGCCGGCAGATCTTTGCCTAGCTTTGTGAGGCGAACGAGGGGCGTGTTGCCGATCGTTTCAAGAATGGAATTCGCAATTTTTGGACGATGCTTACGTTGCATGATAGCTCCTTATATCCCATCGCCATCGATGAAATTAGATGTGAGATAACGCTGTTGAGTAAGGCGACTTCCGGACGGTATGCTTTCAGTCAGCCAGACATTTCCGCCAATAACTGATTTGGCTCCAACTGTAATACGGCCGAGGATAGTCGCGCCCGCATAGATCGTTACATTACTCTCAATGATTGGGTGGCGAGGCTGTCCCTTGACCACCGTACCGCTTGGGTCGCGATGAAAGCGTATGGCTCCAAGGGTCACGCCTTGAAAGATTGTCACGTGATCCCCGATGATCGAGGTCTCGCCAATGACGACGCCTGTGCCGTGATCGATAAAAAAGTGCGAACCGATCCTGGCTCCCGGATGAATATCGATGCCAGTCAGGGTGTGCGCTCGCTCGCCGATCAAGCGCGGGATCAGTGCGATGCTGTGCTTGTAGAAACACTCTGCGATCCGGTGATAGGCAATCGCCTTAAAACCGGGGTAGGCGAAGACGATTTCGATAGGATCCGTGGTTGCAGGGTCGTTTCGAATCGCAGCGTCGATGTCGGTGTGAATGACTGGGGCAAGATTCTGTAGCTCCAGACTGAGTTGAGCGCTGCTGACTGGTACAGCCTCAAGATCGTCATAGACCTTGTGCAGGTAGCCGAAGAGTTCGATGAGAAGCGGTTCGACCCTCGTCTGAAAAAAGACTGAGGGTTTACTCTCAAAGAGCCAGCCGGCCGTGACAAGTCGCACGAGTTCGTCGATATCCCGCTGAAAATTAACGAGAGTCGAATGATCGAGACGGTGTTGTTTGAGATCGTGCGACCAACTAAAACTCATTGGAACCCCTTGAAACATAGATCGGATGGAGAGTCACTCTATTCTAAAACCCCAAGTGCTTGCGAAGATTCTGTAACAACTGTAAGCGAAGTTCGCGTCACAGTGAGCGCAAGATCTAGATTTATCATGAGTGGAAGAGCGTTGGCGAGTGGAGCTTGACGATGCTGATGATTTAATAAGGGCGAAGATTGATCTGGAGATAAAATGATGGCGAGGTGCAGTGTTACTGGACCTCGCCTGAGAGAGACTCTATTGATTTAAACGAAGCGATGGATCATATCTCCTATACTCTTGTTCATACTCTTCACAGCGACGGTAGACTGCTGTGAAACCTGTTGCCAAGCCTTCGACATTTCCTCCCGACTTTTATCGATAAAATCACGCGTTTCCATCATTCCTAGATTCGCTCGTAACTTAACCTCATCAAAAACGGTTTGAGCTCCTGTGTCGATGTGAACTGAACCAAGAACAGACGAAGCCTGAGTCTTGATCTCATCCCACTTTCCCATGGCTTCCATGAGACCGAGATGAAATTGAACTTGGGATTCTGATAATTTTGTTTCGAAGCCTTCTGCGTAGCCCTGAAGTTTGGTACTGAGACCATCGACAGATTCAAGAAGTTCAAAAGCTTTTTTCTCAGCATCGGTTTTAATGTGCAGCTTCTCGCTTATAGTCTCTACGCTCTGAAGGAGGCCGAGAGCTTTGTCTTCGGCAGATACTTGAACATCGTGAATCTTTGAGCGGAGATCTTCAGAAAGCTTTTTGATTTTTTCGGCAGCTTCAAGAACGGAAGTTTTGAGTTCGCTGTTGGCAGTGGATGAATCGAAGTTGTTGGCTTGCTCTGTCATGTGAAGTGCCCCTTAAATGTCCGGCTATGTGAATAGTGACCTGGTTCTACCTGATCGTCCCATAGCTCATAGCAAACTGCATACCAAAGCTTTCATTTCTCGACAAAGTGAGTGATTCAGGCAAAATAGGTTCAGCGAAGAAAGAGAAAGGAGTCAATTTTGACAGTACAAAAAGATTCGGAAAACTTTCCCAGTTTTCGAGAAGTCCCTAATACCGGCGTGATTTACGTCATGAGTCGCGCACAAAAACAGGGCTTTGCCTACGGTTCCCAGGACTGGGCTAACCTTGGTCAAGGCGCTCCCGAGACGGGGCTACTTGAGCCCGGCGAAGCACGCTTAAAATCCATTGTCATCGATCCGAGCTGTAGCGAATACAGTCCAGTGGCTGGCGCTACTGAATTGCGTCAGGCCGTGGCTGATCTTTATAACGAACGTTACCGTAAGGGTATGAGTTCGCAGTATACCTACGAGAATGTAGCTATTTCCTCCGGGGGCCGGAGTGGTCTCGCGCGGGTGGCCGCATCGCTGGGGCCTGTGCATCTCGGGCATTATCTGCCGGATTACACCGCGTATGAAGAACTCTTCGATGCGTTTAAAGGCTTCGTACCGATGCCTATCCTCCTTGAGGAAAGTGATGGGTTTCGCGCGACGGCCGATCAACTTCGTCATGAAATCGTGAGCCGTGGTCTTGGTGCGGTTCTTCTTTCAAATCCACACAATCCAACGGGTCAAGTTCTCTACGGCAAAGAACTCGAAGCTTACGTCGGCATCGGTCGTCAGTATCGCTGCGCCCTCATCTTTGACGAGTTCTATTCCCACTATCTCTATGACGAAGTCGCTGCGATGCACAGAAGTGTATCGGCTGCGCGCTACGTGGAAGACGTGAATCGTGATCAGGTGATTCTCGTCGACGGTCTGACCAAGAACTGGCGTTATCCGGGGCTTCGCATTTCCTGGACTCTCGGGCCGAAGGACATCATAAAACGGTTTGCATCGGCCGGCTCCTTTCTCGATGGCGGTGCAGCCCATCCGATTCAAAAGGCCGTTATTCCGCTTCTCGATCCCGCGTTTGCAGATGGCCAGGCGCTGTCGATTCAGAAGTCTTTTCTCCTGAAACGGGATCACATGCTGAAAGTGATCGATGATTTGGGCCTTGGTTTACCGCATCGACCTAAAGCCGGATTTTATTGCTTCGTGAGTCTGAAAGATTTGAAACCGGGCCATCAGGATGGAATCGAATTCTTTGAGGCGGCTCTCGAACACAAAGTGATAACCGTTCCAGGAAAATTCTTTGATGTGAATCCCGGCAACCGCCGTCGCCATCTTCCTTCCCGATTGAGTCAATATGCTCGTTTTAGCTACGGTCCGAATATGGAAGAGCTGCTGCGGGGAACGAATCGACTCAAGGAACTTTTAAGGTAATCGTCAATAAGGTCGCTCCTGCAAAGGGCCGACCTTCTTTTCCTTTCGAACTCTCTTGGAAGTTCGGCCAAATTCTCTCGACCATTTCTCTCAGCCATTCCCGGCTCCTCTCTCATGAAATGAAGCCAGGCCACCGATAGAAGGGAGTGCCTTTCTTTTATTTCGAGACCTTATGCGTTTATGGTCCCAAATCTTTAGTCTTTTGTTCCTCCTTTTGCTTTCGGGCAAAGGATGGGCAGCTGTACTTGATTTGAGGGACGAGCAGTTCGCCAAGTCGCGTTTGCTTGATATGCCATGGGAATACAGCGATCGCCCCATCCTGCCCGGTCGTTTCACAGTTGGCGACGAAGCCGCGAAGCCTCAAAATTTCTGGCTCGAAGGTGCAAATCTTCCTCAGCGAGGTTATTTCCGCCTGACGATCCTTCGCCATGCGGATCAGACGCCGATCCG
>SEDW01000339.1 GCA_004193325.1 Pseudomonadota bacterium
TGCCCTCATCGTTAAGAGCAATGGTTCGCTAGACGAGACTTTCTACACATCGGTTAGCGAATGTGTGAACACTCTCGAGACAGCCCTTATTTCTCGCATCTAATCGGCTCAGCGCCTCGTCAAGAGGCGCTGTCTTTCCTACACCAACTTCGCCGGTTCCTCGAGCCTATTTCCTACAAATCTTAGGTCATTAACGACAACGATTTCTATTTCCCACGTCCAAAACTCTGCTTAATCTCATCCAGAAATATTCGTCATAAAAATTTTGCCTGAAATATCCCAAAACGCCAACACAGCGCTGTGAAAGGCTCTCGCCCCAACACTTCCGCCGGTATCAGAATTCCCTTACCAGTGAATTTATGTAATGGCCTAGCTTTCCCTACTTGCATGGAATAGCCTGCTAAAATTGCTGCTGATCATGATCACTGACACTCGCCTTCTCCAGGAGTGCAGACATTTTCAGCACGCGACTTAAAGAGGAGTCCTATGTGAAAGAGATGCAAGTTGATTCTCAGGATTTCAATCTCAAGTATTTAGCCGCACAAGGCTTGACTGATTCAGCTGCCTCCGACGGCCGATTGTCGCTCCTCGCCGCTATCGTCGATTCTTCAGACGATGCGATCTTCAGTACCACTCCAGAAGGCACGATTATTTCCTGGAACGGTTCAGCCGAAAGAATTTACGGCTACACGGAAAATGAAGTGAGCGGGAAGTCCTTCCTCGTGATTGGCCATCCCGATCGACCGGAAGAGATGACGGAAATCCTCACCCGAATTTCACTCGGTGTTCGAATTGAACACTTCGAGACTTTCCGCATTCGTAAAGATGGTCAGGTGATCTCAGTATCCCTCTCCATTTCTCCCATCTACGCAATCTCCGGCACCTATGTGGGTGCCTCCTTCATCGCCCGTGACGTAACCGAGAGAAGACAGGTCGAAGAGAAGGCGCGTTCTGCCTCGCAATATGCGCGGGAACTTATTGAAGCCAGTCTTGACCCTCTCGTTACAATCAGCGCCGAGGGTAAGATCACCGACGTGAACGAGGCCACGATCAACATCACAGGTGTGAGTCGCGAGAGTTTGATCGCCACTGACTTCTCGGATTATTTCACTGAGCCGGATAAAGCGCGTGAAGGCTATAAGCAGGTTTTTGAAAAGGGTTTTGTAACCGATTATCCTTTGACGATTCGGCACAGTGAAGGCCGGCTGACCGATGTTCTCTATAACGCTTCGATTTACCGTGATTCTCGCGGAAACGTCTTGGGTGTGTTTGCTGCCGCGCGGGACGTAACGACGCAAAAGCAAGCCTCTCAGTACGCCCGAAGTCTTATCGAAGCCTCGCTCGATCCGCTCGTCACGATTAGCCCTGAAGGTAAGATCACCGACGTAAACGAAGCAACGATTCGCATCACCGGAGTCGCTCGAGAACGCCTGATCGCCACCGACTTTTCCGACTATTTCACCGAGCCTCAGATGGCTCGTGAAGGTTATAAGCAGGTGTTTGAGAGAGGCTATGTCACCGACTATCCTCTGACGATTCGCCATCACGAGGGACGTCTCTCGGACGTTCTCTACAACGCTTCGGTCTATCGTGATGCCAGGGGCAACGTCCTCGGGGTCTTCGCCGCTGCCCGTGATGTAACCGCTCAGAAACAAGCCTCTCAATATGCTCGAAGTCTCATCGAAGCCTCACTCGATCCGCTCGTCACGATTAGTGCTGAGGGTAAAATTACCGACGTGAACGAAGCGACTGCTAAGATCACCGGAGTGAGCCGGGAGCGCTTGATCGCCACCGACTTTTCGGATTATTTTACTGAGCCCGAGAAAGCGCGCGAAGGTTACAAGCAGGTGTTCGAAAAGGGTTTCGTCACCGACTATCCTTTGACAATTGATCGGTACTGACTTCTCCGATTATTTTACGGAGCAGGATAAAGCCCGTGAGGGTTATAAAAGGGTTTTTGAGAATGGTTTCGTCACCGACTATCCTTTGACGATTCGTCACCATGAAGGCCGACAGACCGATGTTCTCTATAACGCTTCGGTCTATCGGGATGCCCGAGAAAACGTTCTCGGTGTCTTCGCTGCCGCCCGAGATGTGACGGCGCAAAAGCAAGCATCGCAGTACACGCGCAGTTTGGTTGAAGCCTCACTCGATCCGCTCGTCACGATTAGTGCGGAAGGTAAGATCACCGACGTGAACGAGGCGACCATCAAAGTCACCGGGGTTTCCCGAGAGGGTCTGATCTCGACTGACTTCTCCGACTACTTCACTGAGCCCGACAAGGCACGCGAAGGCTATAAGCAGGTGTTTGAAAAGGGTTTCGTCACCGACTATCCTCTGACGATTCGTCACAGAGATGGCCGCTTCACGGACGTTCTTTATAACGCGTCCGTTTATCGAAACTCCCGCGGCAGTGTACTCGGTGTTTTCGCCGCCGCTCGTGATGTTACTGCGCAGAAAAAAGCGGAAGCGGAAGTCGCGGAACAACGGAAAAAGGAATTGGAACGTTTGAGTGAACTTGAGCGCTTTCAGAAACTCACCGTTGGCCGCGAATTGAAGATGATCGAACTCAAAAAAGAAATTGAAGATCTGCGTCGGCAGGTGCATGCCCAATGACAGGTAGTAATGATCTAGCGCTGGTGAATAGTGAGTTGGCTGAAATCCTCCCCGATTTCGGACCCAACTCCATGAATCTGGCGCTACTCAATATCCTTGAAGACTTCACTTCGGAAAGAAATCGACTTCATGATACGCAGCGCGCGATTATGAACATTCTCGACGACTTCGGTAGTGAGCGAGCTTATCTCGAAACAACGCAAAGGGCTGTGCTCAACATTCTCGAAGATTTTTATTCAGAACGAACCCTCCTGGAGACGACTCAGAAGGCTGTTTTGAATATTCTCGAGGATTTCGATTACGAACGGGTGCGCGTGAGCGGGGCGAATGAAAAACTTCGCACAGAAATCGACGAACGAATCTCTGTAGAAAAAGCCCTCATCGACAAAGGCGCTGCACTGGCTCGCTCAAATGCCGAGCTCGAACAGTTTGCCTACATCGCTTCACACGATTTGCAGGCGCCGCTTCGCACGATCTCGAGCTTTGTCGAAATTTTGAGCGAAACCATCGAAGGCGTGAATGATGAGACAGTGAATCGTCATTTCACATACATCGTCGATGGCGTGACGAGGATGCAGGATCTCATCAAAGCCCTGCTCGAATATTCTCGTGTTGGTCGAGAAACTTTGCCCTTTCGTCTCCTCTCCTGCACCTCCATCTGTGTCGAGGTTATGCGCGATTTGCAGGCTTCCATCGATGAATTTGGAGCCAAGGTACATTGCGAGAATTTGCCCAACGTTATGGGCGACTACACCATGCTTCGGCAGCTCTTTCAAAATCTCATCGGCAACGGAATCAAATTTCGCGGTGACCGAGCACCAGAGGTTGCGATAACCGCCGAGAAGTCAGGCAAGATGTGGATCATTCGGGTCCGGGACAACGGAGTCGGCATCGATCCTCAATGGGTGCCTAAGCTCTTCATTATCTTTCAACGTTTACAAACCAGACAGAAATATCCGGGAACTGGCATCGGTTTAGCGATTTGCAAGAAGATCGTTGATTTCCATGGTGGTAAGATCTGGGTGGAACAACCGACTTCGGGTAGCGGGATCATCTTTGCGTTTTCCCTCCCGGATGCGAATGAGGCTTTTCATTCATGAGTGCGCTCTTTGATGCGGCGACGCAAACTCACTCTCTACGCGTGCTGCTGGCCGAAGATGAGCCAGGCGACAGAGAATTACTGGAAATCGCCATGATGCGAAGTGGCGGTCGCTGCAAGATCGAAACGGTTGAAGACGGTGTCGAGGCGATGGAATATCTCCGCTTTGAAGGGCGATACGCCCGAGCTGTTCGGCCCGATATTGTGATCCTGGATTTAAACCTGCCTCGCAAAGATGGGCGAGAGGTTCTAAAGGAAATGAAGGCGGACGAATCCCTCCGCGAGATTCCTGTTATCGTGCTCAGCACGTCTTACGATGACGGCGATATACGGTCGAGTTATCGCCTCGGGGCCAGCTCTTACATAGTAAAGCCCGGCAATTTTCGAGATTTTAACGTCCTGATTCAAAAATTGAGCGAATACTGGTTCTCGTCAGTCACTCTTCCAAGGCGGGTATAACTCCAAGGGTTTGGATCATGAATAAGCCGACCAAGATCAAAGTCCTTTTCATTGAAGATTCCGAAGCGGATATGGAAGAGCTTCTCCATTCTTTGAAGCATGGAGGCTTCGAAGTGGAATCCTCCCGGGTTGAGGACCTCGAGTCGCTGCGCCTGGAGCTTGATCGTCAGGATTGGGACGTCGTCCTCTCCGATCATTATCTCCTCGGCTTTGATAGTTTCGATGCCTTGGCTTTGGTCAAAGCGCATAAGTCCGACGTGCCTTTCATCGTTGTATCTGGCGTCGTGGAAGAAGAGACAGCGGTTCGGGCGATGAAACTTGGCGCCTGCGACTTTCTCAAAAAAGATCGATTGTCCCGTCTTCCGTCAGCAGTGAGTCGGGAGATTGCCGAGCGCGCTGCCAGGGCTCTTTATCGATCGACTCAGGCAGAACTCAAAGACTCCGAAGATCGCTTTCGCCTCATGATCGATGCGGTGAAGGATTACGCTATATTCATGCTCGATACCGATGGTCGTTTCATCACCTGGAATATAGGCTCGGAGAGAATGTTCGGCTACAGTGAGAGCGAAGCGGTCGGAGCACACCTTTCACTCCTCTACACCGGATCTGAGGTGGGCAGCACGCATGCAAATCAGGCTCTGGTGATGACCCGCGAATTTGGACATTACGAAGAAGAGGGCCTTCGCCGAAGAAAAGATGGGCGCGAGTTCTGGGTCCATGCAGTGATGTCTCCGGTCTACGGACCTGATGGAACCTTGAGGGGCTATTCCAGAATCACCCGGGATATCGACGAACTGATGCGGGGCGCCGAGGCTCTGGCTCAGGCCAAATTTAATGCAGAGGAAGAGGCGCTGGCCCGCCGGAAGCTTGAACTCGAACGGGAAGAAGTTGAAATCGAAAGGGGCAATCTTAAAAATCTATTTGAACAGACGACTGCCATTCTTGCGATTCTTGCTGGCCCTGAACATGTTTTCGAATTTGCCAATCCAGCCTACGTGAGCCTGTTGGGCGAAAATTATCTCGGGCGTTCTTTCGCGGACGTGCAACCCGACCTGAAAATGCTGCTACCCCTACTCGATAAGGTCTACCTCGACGGCGAGACGATTCATCAGAGTGAGGTCGAGGTCACAGGCAACGACCACACTCGCTTTTTCGATTATATATTTTCCACGAAGAAGGATGGAGATGGCAAGATCGTTGGCATCATGATGCTCGGATCGGATGTCACAGAGCAGCGTCAGCGAAGAGCTGAAGCCGAGGCCTCCAGTGCCTCCAAAAGCAGTTTCCTCGCGAATATGTCTCATGAGATTCGCACGCCTCTTGCAGCAATCCTCGGCTTTAGCGAACTACTGAAAGACATGCACCTCGTCAACGACGAGAGGGATCGCTACATCGATACGATCAATCGCAACAGTCAGGCCCTGACGCAGATCATCGATGATATTCTTGATATGGCCAAGATTGAAGCGGGACGCCTTGACATTGAGGGTATTAAATTTAATCTCTCTGATCTCTTGGAAGATGTGGTCCAGCTCTTTCGAGAGAAGGCGCTTCGTAAGGGAATCACGCTCAGCCTAAAGCACTCCCCAAAGGTTCCGGTTCACGTCCTCTCCGATCCGACCCGCCTTCGGCAGATCCTGTTCAACATCGTCGGCAA
>SEDW01001385.1 GCA_004193325.1 Pseudomonadota bacterium
TTTCCTTACGCGGCGACCACACAGAAGTTTTTTCCTATAGAAAAATTTGACGAAAGCTTTATGAAAATGGGCAGCCGTGAAGCACAGGTGGCCTATAAACAAAGCCTCTACCTCAGCATTATCATGCATCGACAGTTGGGCAACGCCAACGTCAGACAGATGTTTGCTCTCATACCTGGGCTTGAATCTTTGACTTCTAAGGATATCGTGGAGCAGTCGGGGATGAGTTTTGATGAGGTCTACGAGGCAGCTAAGCTGTCTTGGGAAAAACAGCTTAGCCTTTGACAGGAGTTGAGTTAAGGAGTGATGGGCTCAGGGTCTGCAGTCATGGAACCCAGACACTGCGAGCCGATCCATTTCGCGGTGACAGCCCCTGGTGTTAGCGAGAGAAATTCCGTCACAGCCACGTTTGTGTCCATTTGTGAATCCTGCCCGCTCGTGCCATTGATAAAGTTCGCACTGCTCACATGACCAAAATCATTGGCCGGCAACTTACCAAATTCATCAAGGCTTGAAGGCGGCGGTTCGATATCGAGCGAAAGCCACTTCACCCCAGGAGCGATGCTGTCAAAGACGAGCTCGCTCGACGTCTTCACGCCTACACCAGCAAGTAAAATGGAGTTCCCGACATCGGCGACTTTGTCTTTGGTGCCGTGGAGAATGAGTGTTGCGCCTTGGGATGCCTTAGCAGTAGCGGCTGCTTGTGCAACGTTACCCATAGGATTTGCAGCAATGAGTTTTGCTGTGAACTGTTTTCCGAAGTTTTGCAAACCGCCGTGATAGAGCGGCATGTGAAGAAGGAGATCGATTGCCTTCACGTAATCTGCGATTGCTTTGGCTCGATCATCTTCAGAGAGATTAGGATCGTTTCGGCGCCGGCACGAGCGAGAGTGAGACCAGCAACGGTCGCGCCTCGTCCAAGGCCTGCAACTGCCGAGACAGGGCTTGCGGCAGCTCCGGCGGCGATAGGGGAGGTCGAGGCAAAGGCTGTCGCGGCGCTGGCGTTGATCTTGACGATTTTGGTGGAAAGGTCTTCGCTGCCGCTTGCTGTACCGCCTGAATTGAACACGACACGGCCGCCGGTATTTTCCGAAGCCCAGGTTTTCATACAATCATGAAGACCAAGCATCTCAGTCACATCATTTTCATAAGGAAGAGAACTGCCAACCGCCGGTACAAGAATATTGCCGGCGCTACAGGTCGTGGTCTTGACCCCTGAAACAGTATCGTAAGTCTTACAGAGAGCTTCACCTGGAAAGGTCGGAGCTGCGATGACGTAACCCATTTGCAGATCACCAAGGGATTGAGCAATCTCTTCGTAGGCGAGGCCGGATGAGGCCGCATGACCGTAGATCACGATAGGGTAGCCGTAGGCGCCGGCTGTTTCTGATTTGATACCGAGAGAACCGTTCAGCATGTGCGCACTCGCAGCAGCAGTGCTGGGTACAGTGACGATTGCGCTGCGAAAGGCTGCATCACCTTTGAGTTTATACTGCATCATATAGACTTTAGCCGGCAGAGCCAAAGCCTTTGGCGCTCCGTTGACAATACTGAAGGCATTGGAAAG
>SEDW01000340.1 GCA_004193325.1 Pseudomonadota bacterium
CCGATCAACAAAGTGACGGTGGTCACCAAGATACCGAGCAACGCGAAGTAGCCGGTAAAGATCATGAAAATACTACGCAATAAGCGTGAAAAAATACCTCTTTGACGGGCTTGGCTCATGGTCGCTCTCTCAGAACAGGGTTCGATCGAAACAATTCCCAAGTGTAATCACCTTTTTTTAAAAAGGGAACGAGGACTAGAGCGCTTGAACAATTATCTCTCTCTCGCTAATCTAGTCTTCACATTCAAGCTGTGAGGAGATCCCTTGGAGAAGCCAAAAGGAAGCGACGTCAAAGTACGCTCGAGCAGAGCGAAAGCGGCGGAAAAGGTCGAGGAACGCCTTTGGGAAAAAAATCCGGAGATGACGGCTGTCCTCCTCGCGGCACTTGAAGAAAACCCGGAAAGCAAAGAGCTCTCGCACGAGCAAAAGCTCGAGGTCGTTGATCTTGCCCTTTTGGAAAAACGTTTTCATGATCCGGTTTGGCTCACCGAAGCGATCCTTAATATCAAGATGAAAGCCATCTCTGGCAAAAAACATGTGGAGATCCCTGTCTCTCGCCCCGTGCTTATTTCGAGTCAGAGCGAACTCGATGAAGTGCTTGAGGCGCATCGCAACTGGATCAATCAGGTGCTCCAGCCAACCGAACCACTCGGCAGCGGCAGGGCCAACCTCAAAGGCAATGACCTCAAGGCTTACAACTTTGATGGTGTCGATCTTCGTTCAGCCAATCTGGAAGGCTGTGATCTCTCGGGCTGCTCCTTCATCACGGCCAATCTCTCCGGCTGCAACCTCATCGGCGCTAACCTCGAAGGCTCGACTCTGCACAAAGCCAAGCTGAGAAAGGCCCGCCTCGACAAGGCCAACCTCTCTTCTGCTAAGGCTTTTGGCACTGACTTCCGGCAGATCAGCTGCGAAGGGACGAACTGGTCAGGATCGGAGCTGCGCGAGCTTGTCTTCGATGATTCCCTGCCGAAAAAGGTTAAGGAATCGATGAATCCAATCCTCGTCGCGCCAGAAATTATCGATGTAGTAGCCGAAGATCTCACGGAAAAAGTCGAGGACGTTAACCTTTAAGGAGCTGCCCCGATAGCCTTAGAGTAACTCTCGTTAGCATGAGTCTATGAGCGTCACTCTGAAAGGAGATCGCTATGTTGCGTCGTGAGGCGTTGGTTCTCGGTCATCCCCTGGTGACCTTTCCTGTCCATGCCCAGCTCAAGGTCCAGAGCATAGGCTCTGGGGCCAAATACCAGATGAAAGTCGAAAACCTTCGAGGCTGGGATCTTCAGGTCGAAATCGGCAAAGAACAGAGGCCTGGCTATAACCCTCAATCTCTACTGGAAGTATGGATCTTCGATGAGATCAGCGGCCGCAGCATCTACGGTTTCGCCAAATATGTTCAGTCGTCCGACTCTAAACATATGATCCTACGCATCGTCGAGATCGATCGGCAAAACCACGATTTTCTTCAACAACTTATTGAACATAGCCAGCCCCATGAGATTCGAGACGCCAGCTAGGCGTCTTTTTTTCTGAAAAAAAATGACGGATCGCTCCAGTCGCGTCATTTTGTGCTTCCCTCCTAAAGTTTTTTACGATAGATAGGGCGAACTCAAGGAATCTGCCTCTCTGACGCTGTCTTAAAGCTGTACCGAATTCCTCTCCCTTGCGTAAAAAACCATTCTTTTATGGAGTTACGATATGGCTTTGCGTCCTTACGATGACATTGACAATGCTGTCGACCCTGTTGCTCGCCAGCAATCTTTCTTCTTTTTCTCAACGATTGCCCTCGCCATGGCGATCGCCTTGATCGGAGTAGCGGGCGGCTTTATCTACGGCGATTACTACGGCCGCAAGCACGCGCAATACGAGAATCCTGAGCTTCGTCAGCACTATGCAGGCCAGTGCTATTCGTTTATAGATAGTCAGCTCAAGAAAACGATCAAAAGCAGCTTTGAAAAACAAGGCAAAGTCCGCGAACAAAACGAACGTCTCGAAGATATTCGAAACCTTCTCATCAATCTCCGCATGGACGTCTCGGGTGTCGGCCTCAACAAAAAACAGCCGAAACCCAGTGAGAAAGAAAAAGACCTGAGTAGTAAGAAAAAAGTAGCTTCGACACGATGAGGACCAAGATGAAATTTTTCCACCATATCATTCTCGCTCTAATCCTCAGCGCCATGGTCAATCATTCGGCCGAAGCTGCTGTGAACAAAAAATTCCCTACCGATGGGCCGGTTCTCGATAAAAAAGTGAAGTTCTGGGAACTCATTTTTAACGAATATTCGACCAGCCAACTCGTCGTTCACGATCTGCAGTCGCCTGATCTGATCGTTGCAGTCCTCGATAACAGCAAAGTCAAAAATCAATCCGCTGCTGTCCGCATCGCTCCTTTTTCGAAGCTTTTGAAAGACTTTGCTGTCAACGGCCGCATCGCTCAAAACATGAGCCCGGCTCACAAAAAGCTTTGGAAAACCTACTCGAAAGATAGTGCAGCGAAGAGTCGCCTCCTCTCAGGACGAGTCGAACTTCGCACTCAACTGGGTCTCTCCGATACTTTTCATGAAGCGGCTCTTCGCGCGCAACTCTATCTCCCGCGCATGGAGAAAATCTTTAAAGAACACGGATTACCGACCGAGTTAACTCGTCTTCCTTTTGTGGAATCCATGTTCAATGTTAAGGCTGTGTCCAAAGTGGGTGCTTCTGGTCTCTGGCAGTTGATGCCTGCAGCAGCACGCGATCATATCGTAGTCACCAGGCACAAAGACGAACGCAATTCACCGATTCGTGCGACCTATGCCGCTGCCAAGATCATGAAGGCCAACTATGCTCGCCTAAAGAACTGGCCCCTGGCAGTTACTGCATATAATCATGGTGCCAATGGCATCAAACGCGGTGTGGACAAACTCGGTACTGACAAGCTGTCCGATCTGATTCTCTCCTACCGTTCGCCAAGCTTCGGCTTCGCCAGCCAGAACTTTTATGCTTCTTTCGTCGCAGCGCAAAGAAGTTACGACAAATGGCAAAACAAGCGCCTTGCTTCTGCTGCCCACTGATTCATGATTTCGTCAAAATAAGTTGTTATCGAATGATATGGTCTTAAGAACCCTGAAGGCTCAGTGCCTTTGGGGTTCTAGTTTTTTGGACGCTCTGAAACAGTTGGCCGGCAATGCGGACTTTTATTTCTGGCCTTGGTCCAAACTTTGCTACAGTGAAGGTGAGTTCTTAGAAACTCCCATTCATCCAAGTAGCTCTCTTAGGGGGAAACATGAACGTTATGCATTATTTTCGTCATATGGACAGCTCTGATGCCCTTAAATACGAAGTAGAACAGAGACTTAGCGGCCTCGAGCCCCTGATCCAGACCTCTACCCCCATCCATGTCACATTTAGTGTTGGCGGCGACCGTTATACTGTCCATGTAGGACTACATGCACGAAACAATAGTCACGTCGAAGTTGAAGAAAAATCCGACGATATGCACAAGTCCATCGATATGGCTTTTGAATCCCTAAAACGTGTTGTGACTCGTGAAAAAGAAAAACAAGTCCACCACCATGAAAAACGCGATCCTTTTGCGATGCAAGCTCAAGCCGCTGCAGTTGTGACAAATGAGATTGAAGAGCAAGAGTATGTTGACGCCGAGCAGATCTTAAAACAGGTTCAGGCAACAGGTCACTAATTCCCAATATTCGCTCTTCAAAGAAAAAGGCGTTTCCCCTAAGGGAAACGCCTTTTTTATCGTTTGAATGTCTCAGTAGTCATTGCCTGTATGATCTGTTTCGCTATGTCCTTCATCACTTTCAAGACCATCCTGCGGCTGAAGAACTACGATCCCGCCGTTAGGGAGTACGCTGACGACCGATCGAAGCTCGGGGACGTAGAGGAATTTTTTGATCTTCATCCCGTCAAAGTCGATCGAAACATCGAGATTATAGTAGGTGTAGTACTGAGCCGCTTCGAAGACATTGTCTGGCACGCGCGCGACGAGAATGTCTTTGTTGCGCTGTTTTTGCTGAAGGAATTGCAGCTGCTTGAAGACATCTTTTTTGATGAAGCTTGGATCAAAGACCGCAGGCTTGATCGCGTACTCGTCCTTTTGAACGCTGAGAAGGACGAGGATGGCTCCGCTCGACGATGCCTGAGTTCCAAGGAGAGCACCGAAGACCATGAGGGTCAAGAGGGCGATCGATTTCATTTGTTAATCTCCATTTCGGTTGGATACTCAGTTCTGTCGTAGAGGGAATAAAGCAAATCGCAGAAGAAATGGATATCGCCTTCTGCGGCCTCGTCTTCTTT
>SEDW01000341.1 GCA_004193325.1 Pseudomonadota bacterium
GAGACCATCGTGTATCAGGTGCATGATAACTTTGCCCACAATCGCTGGGCGATGTCTCGTATGAAAAGCGACAAGGTCCTTACCCTTGTTCCAGACAATTCCCTTCGATTGGAAATGCTCTATCTCAAAGCCAGAGCTTTTCAAAATGAGAGAAAATTCAATGACTCTCTCGCCATACTCGATCAGATCGAAAAGAGTGTGACGGTAGATGAAACCTGGAAACAATCCATTCTCGACAAAGCTGTCCTCCAGATCGCTCAGGGCAATCTCGAGTCCGGGGCTGTTGCTTACGAACTCTACCTTCTTAAGGCCCCGGAAGGGGATCGTGTGCTCGATGTTAAAAAATCCCTGGTCGAACTCTACCTCGGGATGGATCGACTTCCAGAAGCACGTAAATATCTACTCGGTCTACTGAAATCGGACGATATTGAAGGCGATCAGCTGATCCTACTGAGTGACAAACTTGTGGGTCTGCACAAGCGTTATGGTCAGGATCAGGCTCTCAAGGATGACATCGAGTTCTTTAAGGTCAAAAAGTTTGAGAACCAGGCCGCTCTGGCTCAACTGATGAATCTATCGCTGAGACGTAACCCTGCTCTCGTGCAGGACAGCAAGGTCTTTACGGACAACGACCGAAGTCTCGGCGCGGTTGGGGATTTCATCAGTGAACGCTCTTATGAATCCGCAAAAATCTTTGCGATCGCGAGTTTTGTGAAGGTGCAGGAGAACTACAAGAGCAAAGCGGAGCCGTCGCAGGAAGGACTGCGATTGTCCTATAAAGCAGTCGCGAAGGAATTTGCCAAAGCCTGTGATGTGCCGAGTGCCTCACACTGCGCGCCGGCCATGTCAGAGCTGGGCTTTGAAGCTCGACGCTACGCCCAGTGGTTGGCGGACGCTACAGGCGAACGTTCTACTGATGAAAGTCGCGAACTCAAGACCTATTTTGAAAAAGAAGAAATTGCTCTTGCTCGTCGCCTCGAAGATGCGATTTCACGCGGGAACAACAAGGCTCGCTGGTTGAATGCTTTCAGCCGCGACAACAGCAATATGTGGCGCTACATCGGGCTTGGCTCTCAAAACGGTGTGAGCCGACTCGATATTCCGCAGCAGCTCCAAGGACTTAACTCACTCAGTTTCAGTCAAGGATTAGGCCAATGAAAAAAATACTTTTCCTCGTGACTTTGCCGCTGTTTATCGGCTGTCAAACCCTGAACAATCGGACTGACGAGGAGGCGGCTGCTCCTTCGCTGGAACTGGTCGGCAGCCAGTACCAATACGTCGGCACAATGCAAAGACCGAACGCCAAGAGTGGCAAGAGCTTTGCCGCGATGAATAAATCGGTCGCAGCCTTGCAGTGGGACACGGTCAAGACTCTGGCCCTACAGCATCTCAACGCCTATCCAGGAAACAGTGACGCTTTCCTCTTTCTGGCGATCGCTCATGCCGGTCTCAACGAGAATTCACGGGCACGATTCTTTGCAGAACTCGTCTTGAAATCGGAGCCGAGCAATGCCTACGCGTTGAACCTTTTAGGAGTGCTAAAGCGCAATGAAGCGGTTCTACCCGAAGACTACCGACGTGCGCTGGTTTACTTCCAGCTCGCCCGACAATCAGCCCCACAGAGCCCCACGGCCATTCTTAATGCTGCGTCGTTGAACCTTGAAATCGGAAACTTCAGTGAAGCGAAAACCGATTTCAAACTGGCAGCAGAAAAGTGTGGAAGCTGTGTGCCTGCCCTAGTGGGCTCGGCCCTGGCTGCGCAATCTCTCGGTCTCTTCGATGAGGCTAAAGGTCTGATCGCGGAAGTTTTGAAAGTCGATGAAAACAACGAGACCGCAAAGTTGCTCCAGGTCGGACAACTCTACTATATCGATCGCGAGCATGAAAAAGGCCAGGCTTTGTTAGCCCAGCTTCTTCAGGGGGATCGAGCGGATAGCGAGGTCTTGAAGGAAGCCCGGAGTATGATGAACCGGATTGAGGCGACAGCGCATTGATCCGAGCGCTAACTCACGTGCTTTAGAAATTCGTCTAAGCCACCATGAGCATCGATGTCCTTTTTGAGATCCTTAAGTCCCTGATGAGGACTTACCCGGGGGCGGTAGCCAAAATCTTTGGTTGCTCGCGCGATGGAGTAGGTTCCGTGCTTGGTGAGAAGGCTAGCTGAGTAGCGAGAAATCGGCGGTGACTTTTTATTCTTCAGAGCTGGAATCTTCCAAATCAACTCAATCATTCCCACCAGAAAATTAAGTATAACGGGATTCACTGAACCCTCAATTGGTTTCAGCCCGAACGTCCTGGCCACTTCATCTAAAAAATCCCAGAGAACGAGTTGTTCGTCATCTGCTATGAAATAAGCCTTTCCACCGACATTCGGGGATGCAGCCGCGAGGAGGCAGGCATCGGCGATATTTTGTACGTGGCAAATGCTGGTCATTACTTTTTTGCCTGGTGCAAGATTTTTTAATTTGCCTTTGGCAATCGAGCTCATCAACTTCGGCAAAAATCCACTCTTGTCGCGTGGTCCCCAAATTCCCCGAGGCCTGAGTGAGCAGGTCACAAGTGTGGGAGAATTTGCAGCGAGGACTTCACGTTCAGAGATGGCTTTGGTTTCCGCGTAGTAGTTAGCGTAATGCTTGGGATAAGGTTTGGTCTCATCAAAGTCGATATGGTCTTCGTTATCGGCAAAGATGCTAGGGCTACTCACAAAGACAAAGCGAGGGACCTTGGCTGCCTTTGCCGCTTCCAACAGGTGCTCGGTAGCCACGCAGTTCGCCTGATAGAAATCCTCTCGGCTCCCCCAGTCCGTAACGCGGCCTGCCGGATGAAAGATGACATCCATTCCAGCAGCAGCCTTGAGCACAGATTCACAATCGGTGAGATCGCCGTAGACGATTTCAATGCGATCCTCCAGCGTCTTGAGATAAGTTAGATCACTCGACTTACGAACGATGACGCGCACACTGTGCCCTTGCGCCAGGCAGCTGTCGACGAGATGACTGCCGACGAATCCTGCGGCCCCTGTAATCAATGCCTTCATGTTTCGCACCTATTTTTTGGCTTGAGGTCGAAGGGGCTTCCACCAGGTCGCACCGAAGATGAAAGTTCGCCAGGCGGATTCTTTGCCGTTGTATCCATGGAGGGATCCGACCCGAATTCCCTCGGGTATCTGAGCGATATGAACGACTACACTCAAAAAGAGATCGATCCACCAGATCCAGGTCCAGATTCCAGGCGGAAAATCGAAGATCAAACCGGCGGCGATGTAGAGCCAGCCGAGGATCGGAATGATCTTTGCGTAAGTGCCGAGCTTAGTCTGCGGAGTCAGGACGTGACGAGCCCATATAGCAAGACTTGGCCTTTCGATCTTCGCATTGTGCCTGAGATCGACCGGGAATTTTCGATGAAAAAGTATAGTCTTGATATCTCGGGTCTGCTCGTGTCGAGCCAGGAGTTCAAGAACCTCCAGCCGAATCCTCTCCAGCCCACTTTCGTCTGTATCTTCGAGGAGCTGGAGGCACATCACAGGGCGTCCATCGACCCCTACCAACGCTGACTGTTTTACTTTGGGATGAGCGTTGGCTACGCCTTCGCAGGCAACGCTGTGCATCAGGCGGCCTTTGGTATCGAGAAAGCTATGCGCCTTTCGCCCTGTGAAGAAGAGAACGTCGTTGTCATCTTTCCAGGCAAGATCGCCCGTTCGGTGCCAGATCTTCGGGCCGCTTGGGCCAGCCTCCACAATTTTATGATCCGCGTTCGATTCGGGGCTTTTGTGGTAGGACTTACTAACGTTAGGACCATGGACTATGACTTCGCCGATCGCTCCGGCCGGAACAAGAAGATTATCCCTCCAGTCCGAAATGCGTTCGTCGCTGATCTGAATGAGCCGAGCTTCAATCGGTTGCAAAATTCTTCCGATCGGACTGCCTTTGCCTGCTTCAATCGAGCCCTTGTATCGATCGAGGATTTCTCGTCCGGAGATCGTCGCGAGGGGAAGTCCTTCCGTCGCACCCCAGCTCGAATAAGTCTGGCCTTTATCGCTCAAGAGAGAATTGAAGACAGCAAGATTTGCCAGACTGATAGGAGCGCCACCTGAATTTACATTCCTGAGAGTCGGAAGCTTAATTCCTTTGGCGGCGGCGTAGGGTCCGACCTTTGCGAAGAGGGCCGGCGATGCGAGCATCGTCGTGATTTTATATTTTTGAATGGTATCGATGATTTTTTCCGGATCGACTTCCCCTGGTTTGGCGGGGTTCATAGGAGGAATCACGACCGTCGATCCAAGGATGATCGACTGCGAATGATGTGGGTCGGGGGAATGCCAATGAATGCGTCCGCGGAAATCGAGCGATAACTGTGGAGCATTCGTTTGATGCCCATGCCCGGATCAACGACGACGGGTATGGCGCCACACTTTAATAGACCAATGGCAATGCTGTAGAGATCGATGCTCGGCTTGATCATGAGGATGATCTTGTCACCCTGTTTTATTCCCGCTTCGCGAAGAGTATAGGCAATCTCATCACTCTTCTTTTCGAATTCGCTGAAGGTCAACTGACCGAGTGGGGAAACTATCGCTGCCTTGTTCGGATTGAGTTTGGCTTTTTCGCGTAGATCAAAGCCTGGGTTGCAATAGATAGTTCCCGCTCGTTCAGCAGACATAGTGAACCACTCCAGCATCAAGGCCAGCCGCAGCGCCGACGAAGAGGACCTGCGTGCCGGCAGCGGCTCTTTTCAAGCTCTGCAGCTGATGAAAACCGAGTCCAAAGACTGCGCTGTGAACATCGCCAAATTTGGCGAAGAGACTCAGAGAGGATTCAGGACTTACGCCGATACTTTTGGCAACGTCCTTACTAAAGTCTTCGCTCAGCTGAGTGCTTATGAGCTGGAGCTCTGAAGATTTAAGTTTGTTCTTCGTGATGTAGTCTTTCGCGAGCTCGATCGCAAGATTCCTCGCAGCAGGCACATAGTCTTTGTCAGTGGTGATCGTCATACTCTGGCGGCCACTGACGCCGACTTTCGTCATCTCGATATAACTCATACGGCCTTGACCGGCATGCTGCTTGGAGCGAAAGGCGGAACCCTGAATACCTTTTTTAGGATCCTTGCCCTTGCCGAGGAGCAGAGCGGATCCAAGAGTTGTGTAGGGAAAGCCAGCCACTTCACTATTGGAAGGATGAGAATCACCACCGACGATGAGGACGTAGCGAACAGCGCCGCTTTCTAACATCGAATCGGCTATTTTTAGAGCATTCAACGCTCCAATTCCGCCGTTGAGCAGGTCAAAGCCAAAGGAGTCTTTGCCGTTTGCAGCCTTTACGTAGTCGCCATTCATACCCAATTCTTTTTGAATAAGCATTGCGACTGCAGGTTCGACGATATTATTCTCGCGATAGATTCCGGTGTTGATGATGAAATCAACATCTTCCGCATCGACTTTGGCAATCTTCAAACATTCTTTAGCAGCAAGAATCGCATGCTCGACCGATCCCATCACCGATTTATCGTTGCTGATTCCAGCTCCTAGTATGACTGCACCCATGATCAGACTCCCAGATTCGAAATGGTGACCGAAAGAAAGCCTGTGATCACACCGGATGCGGCCGG
>SEDW01000342.1 GCA_004193325.1 Pseudomonadota bacterium
TAAGAATTCTGGACTGAGGACCAGTTTCTTGATCAAAGTTCTTAGGTTCATATTCGAGCTTTCCAGAGTGCTTTTGTAATCGGCACCATGGTTGACAAGTTCGACTTCGGTCATCTTTCGGCCGTTGGCAAACTCAAAGGCCCGCTTCATGCTGCAATCTTGAAACTCATCCGACTGCGCCATGATCTGGCCGAGGGCCGCAGCACCGGTTCCCGTGTCGCCGTTGAAACGTCCGGTATCGTTGATCGCTTTGTTGCTGTCGTAGGCAAAGTTCGTTGAACCTGTGTCGGGCCAGCGGTTAAAGAAGGCCGCCATCGGTTCGAGCGAGCGATGACAGTAGGCGCAGTAAGCGCGTTTGGTCAGGTCTGGATTGGAGTCACTGGGATCCGCCTGCGCTCCCTCAGGAACGGTGAATTTTCTACAGAGAAAGGTCTCGTAGGCCCGGTTGGCCTTCGCGCGACGGCCGTTAGTGATTGCATGATAAATCGGTGTCGTGAGGAGACCAGCGTTGAGATCGCCTCCGCGTTCCACCCAATAA
Organism: Pseudomonadota bacterium; assembly: GCA_004193325.1. GTDB lineage: Bacteria > Bdellovibrionota_B > Oligoflexia > Oligoflexales > Oligoflexaceae > Oligoflexus. The sequence goes on from SEDW01000342.1 coordinate 539, forward strand.
TGTTTCTGATCGAGGACGCTGGCTTTGGCGAAGGTTGCAGAGTCCTTATCCGCGATGCTTCCACCTGGATAATTGCCCCAGAGATTTTTGCCAAACCACTGGCCCATGAAATGCGCGTAGCGACCGGTCATCACCGTTTTTGAGGTCGTGAGAATTTCGCCGAAGGGTTTATCCTCAGCAACTGTGTGAGCGATGATGTAGCCGGCTTCCATGGACATGTCTTTGTTAACGCCATCCATGTAGACATCTGAGCCCGAAGCGTCGTTCAATGTGCAGTTCTTCAGCATAGGACCACAGGTCTCAAGGATCCAGGGCGGCACGCGATAGCCTTGCGCGTTTTTGTAGCGGGAATGGGACCTGACACCTTCGGGATCGAACCAGACTTTCATCACAGTGCCGGTGCTGTTGTCGCCGCAGAATGAGCGACTGCCTTTGACGATTCGCCAGGCTTCATTCCAAAGCGTCTGAGTGCCAGCCGCAATTGGTTTGCCTTCGGGATCGAGGCCGCGCACTGCGGCTCGCTCGACGCTGCCGTCGTCGCCGTTTTTGCCGTCATCACGATGATTGGTAAAGTCGGAGTAGGTCTCAAGACGCGGGGCGTCTTCGCAATCATTCGCGATTTGAATACGGGGATATTTGCCTTTGCGATTGTTGATCCAGCGGGTAAGACCGTCGACACCGAAACCAGGGTTTTCGTTTTTCGAAGTCAGGCGATCGACGCCGACCCGGTTGTCATTCGCAAAATCGTGAACCGAACGGTTGTCTTTGATTGTCCGCAGTTCATAGGCATCCATCGGGCTCTGTACGCCGATAGTCTTGGTCCAGAATTGAGCATAGTACTCAATGAAAGCGTCGCTCTTGCTCAAGGTCTCGGCGATCGCTTCGAGTTCGATTTGATTCGCGAGGAACTTTTTACGAAGATCATCCGCTAGGGGCTTTCCCGTGAGACTAAGTGCAACTTTATCAGCCTGTCTGAGCTCATCGCGACTGCGAGCTTCAAGAGCCGTAGTCCCATTAATGAGTAGAATTGCCGAACAAAGGTATTTGAAGAATTTCTTCACAAACTGGCTCCTCAAGGTTCGCGGCGGACGCCGTCCCTATCGGCATTCAAGGCTCGTAACTCAACCCAAAACTCAGGCTTGTCTCATTCCTTTCAAGGCGTTGCGTCTAAGGTAAAGGAAAATGATGAATAAAAAAAAGACCTTACTAGTCCTATCGAGCTAGATAAAAAGGGATAAAAATTTGAGCAAATCTTAATGAGAATGCCCGAATTGGAAACCATCCTTTCATCCTCCAAGTCAGGTTTTGAGGGAGCAGCCAAATTGAGGAGACTAAATCTTTCGCTCGAACGCTTCTAAATTTTCTCAGACGCAGGTGAGAGGAACGTCACAATTTTCTCATCTTCGTGAAAAACGTACTCTCATTGAGTTAGAAAAGTTTGCGGGCAGAAATAGGATTTCTAAAAGAATCGACCTTGCGCATTTCACGGAATGCGCAGCATTCTATGTCGATATTTTTAATTGGAAAAAAGAGCTGGAGTCTGGTTTAACGACTGTTCGATTAGAAAATAGTTTGTTTCGACACTAGGCGTATTATGCAAAACCAGAATGACGCTGACAGAGATGATATAGGTCAAAGTCGAGTGAGTTCGTTTCTACGATCTTCCACTCTCTTCTACCTTGCGATGGGCGGCGTAGGCGGCCTCGTAGCACACTTTCAGCACAAGCTTTTGATAAGCGCTTTTACAATCCCATCAGATTGGCATCTCGCGCTTCGTCTCGTCGCTATCGCTTTGATGGGCGCTGCGGTGCTGCTCATTTTCAACTACTTCTTCGAAGAACAATTTCCTTCGTTCAAAGCCTTCCGCCACATCCTTATGCAGATGGTTGGAGCAGCTTCTGTTCCCACGTCGATCTACTTGGCTGTAGTTTCCGCGCTTGGCGAGGAGCTTTTGTTTCGCGGCGCGATTCAGCCTGAGCTTGGTCTCATTGGTACGGCCTGCCTCTTCGGTTTGCTGCATCTCGGACCTCAAGGTCTCCTGTCGATTTGGACGCTTTGGGCCGTGCTCTCGGGTCTGATGTTTGGTTGGATGTTTCAGCAGACTGGAAGTCTTCTGCCGGTCATTCTTTGTCACATTATCGTGAATACCATTTCGATGCTTCGCCTCCGGGTTCAGTATCGACGTTTTCTTAAGGCGGCGCAAAAACACGAAGCTGCCAAGAAAATCCTCTCGGGATCATAAACGATGTTACCTGGTCACTTTCATATCTGTCTCTTCCAGCCGGAAATTCCGCAAAATACAGGCAACATCGGCCGCATCGCAGCGGCAACGGGTAACCGTCTTCATCTCGTGAAGCCGTTTGGATTCGGCCTCACCGATAAAAATCTTCGCCGTCCCGGACTCGACTACTGGCCGTTTCTGGACCTCGAGATTCATGAGAGTATCGATCCCTTGCTCGAAGCTTTTGACGGGAAAATAGCCTTCTTCTCGAAGTTTGGCCAAAAGCATTACACCGATATTCCGGTTGATACCGAGCTGCTCGTCTTCGGCCGCGAAACCTCGGGCTTGCCTGAAGAGCTGCATAAGCGTTATCGTTCGTCTTTATATCGCATGCCCATGTTCCACCCGAACGTGCGCAGTCTGAACCTGGCCAATGCTGTTTCGATCGCCACCTATGATCTCTTGCATCGACGCGGCCTATTCTCTGAATAAAGGTGCCCCATGGATTCCAAAAAGAAACTCAACGTTAAGGCTTCGGACTGGTCTTGGCTGAGCCAATATTTTACGCCGAGTCTTCTCGCAGCCCGTGCCTATAAGCTCGACGCTCCGCAAGGCATCACGATCAAACTCGATCAGAATGAAAGCCCCTGGGACTGGCCTATTTCCCTCAAACAAAAAATCGCCCAAAAGCTCGTCGAAGAAGAATGGAACCGCTATCCCGATGCGATGGGCCAGGACGTGACGCAAGGTCTTGCCAAGTATCTCGGCGTAGATCCGGCCTCAATCCTCACCAGTTCGGGTTCCAACCATCTCATCACCGTGATCCTCGAAGGTCTTGCGAAGCAGTTGCCTGCTGGCGGAAAGCTCGTGATCGCCCGCCCATCGTTTCCGCTCTTCGAATCGCACGCGCAATACCTCGGTATCGCTTACGAGACGTGGAACCTCGACGAGAACTTCCAATATCGCATCGAAGCCTTGCCGAAGCTCACGGAAGGGTCGCTCGTCATCTTCGCTTCGCCAAACAATCCCACCGGGAATTCGTTAGCGAAAAAAGACCTCAGACAACTTCTCACAGCTCATCCCAAAGTCCTTTTCCTCGCTGACGAAGCCTATTATGAATTCGATGACGATCCCTATACTGACCTCCTTGCCGAGTTCGGTAACCTCGTCATCCTCCGCACTCTTTCGAAGACAATGGGTGCAGCAGGTGTTCGTCTAGGCTACATGCTCGGCTCGCCTGAGCTCATAGCTAACCTTGGTAAACTTCGGGTCCCTTTCCTCTTGAATCATTTCACGCTCGCAGCCTGCGAAGTCATCTTCAATGATCCTGAGATGAATGAATTCATGAACCGCAACGTGGCCAACGCCCGTTCGGAACGCGAGCGTATGTATAAGAGCCTCAACGAATTCGCCAAGACTAAAGGCATTCAGGTCTTTAACTCCAAGGCGAACTTTCTGCTTCTTCGTTGGTCGGATCAGGACGCTTGTCAGAAGGCTTACGCTGGCCTGATGAGCCTTGGCATTCA
>SEDW01000343.1 GCA_004193325.1 Pseudomonadota bacterium
AAAGGCAAATACGATTTCCCGGAAATGCCTAAGAAAGATTGTGCGACCTGTCACGTCGATCCTCACAAAGGTGGTAACGGGCCGACCTGTTCGAAGTGTCACACGGAAGCAGGATGGAAGACGGCGGGAGACTTCCATAAGGATATGGAACTCGTCGGCGTGCATTTGCTCACCGATTGTAAGTCGTGTCACTCAACGGGCAGAACGCTGAAGGGCAGTAGCCAGGAGTGCAGTACCTGTCACATTAAAGAAGACAATCACAACGGTCAGCTACCGCAGTGTTCGGAATGCCATCTCCAGAACTTCTGGAATCAGACGAAGTTCGATCACAACACGACTCGCTTCCCACTGCAGGGTGCGCACCGCGTGACGGAATGCCGAGCGTGTCATAATCAGGGTGTTTATCAGGGTTTGCCGAACGATTGCCGGACCTGTCACTACAAAGATGCGGAAGCGGTGCTGGCTCCTGATCACAAGAACCCGCGTTTCTTCCAATGCGAACGCTGTCACTCGACATTCTCTTTCCCAGGCGCAATCGTAGCGCCTTGAGAGAAGACCCGGATCAAAGAATAATGCGGCCCATGCGGCGTCGGTATTCATCGCTCAATGGGTGATGGATACCGAGAAGTTCGAAGATGCCAAGGAGCGAACGACGAACTTTCCCCTCTCCAAAATTCTTGTCCTTCGTAAGGACCACCAAGAGCTGCTCCAGAGAATCCTGAAAACGACCTTCAAGTGCGAGAACCATCGCGAGGCGATAACCAGCCTCGAGATCGGTCGGGACCGCTGCGGCCTTTTCCAGGTCTGCGAGCGCTCCAAAGGTTCGAGCCTCCTCAAACATCTTGAGTTGTTTACGAAGAGATTCGGCTTCTGGAAACGTGGCATTCGCGACAAATTCTGTCACATCATCCCAACGCTTTAATTGAATGAGAAGCTGCGCCTTGAGTGGGAACGCTGCGAGTTGAGCGGGATTGTCTTTGATCACCTGATCGAGCACCGCGACGGCATCACCAAGTTCGCCCTCGGCAATGAGTTCCTTCGCCACTTCGAAAAGATCTTTCTCAGTTGCAGGACAGTAGTGCTCGATAAATCGGCGAATATCGCCTTCGGGCTGAACGCCGTTGAATTCCGCGAGAAGCTTGCCCTGATAGACGAGCTTGACGGCAGGAATGCTGCGAATCTGAAACTGCGCTGCAATTTCAGGATTTTCTTCGGTATTGCATTTGGCCAGCACGAAACGGCCCTGATATTCGTTCGCAAGTTTTTCGAGAATAGGCGTCAGGGTCTTACACGGCCCACACCATTCCGCCCAGAAATCGACGAGCACTGGAACTTCGTTCGATTTTTGTACGACATCGTTGACGAAGTTTTGCATGTTCACGTCATAGATCAAGGGTCCAGCCATAAAGTCCTCGTAGAGTGGAAAGAGAGCCGAGACCTGGAGCATAGCAAAAAATCGCGCGTCCTTCCAAGCCTCAAGGCATACACTTAGCCTTCCAATTCGAAAGCGAATCTGTGAGGATAGCTCCTGAATGGAGGACATCCCATGGCCGAAGCCCTAGATAAATTATTGAGTCTTTTGGATATCAAAGAAATTGAGAAGCAGGTCTATCTGGGCCATTCCGAAGATCTTGGTTTTCGAAATCTCTTCGGAGGCCAGGTCCTGGGTCAGGCTCTCATTGCTGCGGGACGTACAGTTGAAGCGGATCGTCCGCCACACTCGCTCCATGGGTATTTTATTCGACCAGGTAACAGTGAAGACCCACTCTACTACGAAGTGGATCTCATTCGATCGGGCCGAAGCTTCTCGACCCGCCGGGTCGTGGCCAAACAAAATGGTCTGGCGATCTTTAGCATGTCGGCCTCGTTTCAGGCGCCTGAGTCGGGCCTTGAGCATCAGATTGAAATGCCCAGCGTACCGGGGCCTGAAGGAATTGCCAGCGAGCAGGATCGGGCCCGTCAGGCGGCGGCTCTCATTCCAGAGAAGTCTCGGGCCCAGTGGACTCGCGAGCGGCCGATTGAATATCGGGAAATTAATCCGATGAACCCCTTTCAGCCCAAGGTTGCAGAAGCGAAGAGGCAGGTCTGGATCAAAACCGCAGGAGCGCTTTCGGACGACCCTCTCCTCCATCGCGCGCTGCTCGCCTATACTTCAGATTTTGGTCTGGCCGGGACCGCGCTTTTGCCTCACGGTCTATCCCTCATGAAAAATGATGTGATGATGGCCAGTCTGGATCATGCGATGTGGTTTCATTCCGATTTCCGTTTCGATGACTGGTTGCTCTACACCACGGAATCGTCGGTGAGTCATGGAGCACGGGGATTTAATCAAGGCAAAATCTTTACTAGAGACGGGCGTCTCGTCGTGTCGGTGACGCAGGAAGGTCTCATGCGGCGGAGTCTGAAAAAACCTAAGGATTGATCTTTCGAAAGCTGCCGGCCTCTTGACTGTCCTCAATAAAGAGGGCGGGCTGCCCTCTCTCATCCAGGCCCAGAAAAGCCGCTTCGTCGGCAACGATTCGCTGGGGGCCATCGTCGGTTAAGAATTCAAAGACTTTGCTTTTGCCCTTGGGTAAAGGAGATTCGTTTGGAGTTCTGAAATGCGGAGCCGAGGCTGCATCTCCGAGTAGGCGTTGCATCAGATCGAGCTGACGGTTCATCAACTGAATCTGATCCCGCATGAGTCGCTGCATTGCAGGTAGATCGGTTGGAACTTGACTATCGCCTTCTTCCCCATCCACTTCCATTTCGCCTTCTTCTTCAATGCCCGAATCATCCCGCGCCAGCGACTTGTCATTTGCCAGAGGAAAAGCCCGATAGATCGCCGCGAGCGAATCGAGATCGCTTTGCAGACGTCTTAAATTCACATCATAGGAATATTCTCTCTGAAGCTTGAGCGCCCATTGCGTCAGGAGCAGAGAGTCCATTCCCAGAGCTGTCCAGGGAGCTTTGATATCGACCTTATCGTGAGGCTGACCGAGGAGCTGCGCGAGCAACAGAAGTCTTGAATCGGTCATCGATGTCTTCTCCAGCACTTGGTCACTAGATCTCGGTTTTGGCGTGATTCTGGGACGAATGGCCTTGGCCTTTTGACCAGGTTTTGGTTCCAGCCAGTAACGTTCGCCCCTGAAGGGGTAGGGTGCAACGGGGACCATGGGTCCATGTTTAGCGATGAAAGGCGCGTGATCCTGAAGACTCAAGACTGAAAAGGCCAGAGTCAGATCGTTCGTTTCGCTCTCTCCACGTTGAGGCAGGAGGGCGAGGCTTGGCCGTCGGCTGATCTGCTCCAGGAATTTTTGCAGCGTATCTTTAGGACCGATTTCGATGAAGGAAGCGCCTTCGAGAAGGCTTGCCGCTTCTGCCGCTTTTTTGAAGAGGACTGGTTTACGGATCTGTTCCGCCCAGTAGTCGATGGACACAGCTTCGGCATCGCTCAGTAACTGACCTGAAACTGTGGAATAGATTTTGATCTTGGGCGCAGACAATTTGATGCCCGAGAGAATCTTTCGGAATTCAGGCAGGACCGATTCCATGTGACTCGAATGAAAAGCTCGTGACGAGTTGATCTTTTTACTTGGAATCTCTCGTTCGCGGCAGAGGGTCTGGATCCGATCGATCTCCTGAAGGTCTCCGGAGATGACCAAGCCTTCGCCCGTGTTTTCGGCTGCAAGTTCCCAGTCGCCCGGGATGTCCTGCTCAAGAACAGAGAGCTTTGAGCGAATCGCGAGCATGGCTCCCGGAGCGCTGGCCTGCATGAGACGCCCACGTGCGAGAACTAGCTTTGCAGCATCCTCGAAACGAAAGACGGACGCCACCGCAGCCGCAGAGATTTCCCCGAGACTGTGACCCATGACAGCAGCGGGCTCAAATCCAGCCTCGATGAGTGCTCTTGCGAGCGACCATTCAAAGGCGAAGAGGAGAGCCTGGGTATTTTGTGTTTCATCCATCGCCTTCTGATCGCGAAGCAGCTTTCGGAGATCAAGATGAAGGACGCGATGAAAGTGATCGAGACTCGCGTTGTAAAGATCAGCAAAGCGTGGCCAGTTCTTCGCTAGATCTTCGCCCATTGCGAGGTACTGACTGCCCTGGCCCGGGAATGCAAAGATCAGAGACGTTTTGGCCTGAAGGAGTTGGGGCGCTTTCATCCAGCTCTTTGCAAAAGAATCCTGACTCGTCGTCGCCAGTCCCCAGGGGAGACGCGCTCTCTTGTGAGCAAGGCTGTAGCTTAGCCCCGACGGGTCTTCGTTGAAGGAGAGATTGCTGGCGAAGCGAAGGGCATCCGACGGAGGCTCTTCGAGGATGATATGCGCGTTTGTGCCACCGATCCCGAACGAACTCACGGCTGCAAGGCGTTTGCCGGACCAGGAAAGGTTTTCCAGGGGAAAGCCGAAGGGCAAGCGCTCTGCCCTGAGATTGGCATGGGGCTTTGTGAAGTTACTAAGCTTGGGTTTGATGCCGTGCTTGACTGCGAGGGCTGCCTTAATCAAAGAAATCCCGCCAGCGGCAGCCGTGAGGTGCCCGATATTGGCTTTGCTTGATCCGATCATTGTCTGCTTAGAATCTGTGCCTTGGTAGGCTCGTTTCAATGCTTCGAGTTCGATCGGATCGCCGATGGGGGTGCCTGTACCATGACACTCAATGTAGCCCATCTCTCGTGGCTCAATTGCAGCGCGGGTGATTGCCTGACGAATCGCTTCTTCCTGGCC
>SEDW01000344.1 GCA_004193325.1 Pseudomonadota bacterium
CTCAGAACGAGAGCCTTCGGAAAGAGTGAGGATTGGAATATCCTGATAGTAAATCTTCTGTCTTAGCTCATCGACAAACTTTGGAAAACTATCGGTTTCACTGATGTCGATGATCGCGAGTTCGAGATCGTGCAGGACATGAATCGATACCGACGAAAGGCCGAGTTGCACCCTTGCATCGTCGAGGCTTCGACAGGGGATGATATCGGAATATCCCCAGGATTTGAGCAGTGCTTCGAGCTCTGTCAAATCGCTAGCACTTGGCTCAACGATGAGTATTGACATGTATTACCCCACAAAAATTCTTGCCCTAAATTATCGGCTTTCCCGGCAGAGCCATCAACTCTCTTAAGTAACCCTTCGAAATGGCGGATTATTGTCTCTAAAAAATAGCAGGTTGATTATAAGGCGTCGCTCATCATTGTCCTATTTCCGGCGGGTAAGAATGTTGAAGTCCTTGGCCCAGGCGGCCGAGCGTCTTACTTATGGTAAGAAGGACTCTCGTAACCTACAATCGAAGGCAAGTCCTCTGGAAGCCCAGTCTTCCCGCGGCTCTCACTTATCTATTGGTTCTCGACTTTTCGTTTGGATCGCACATGAAAAAAGTCCTGCTTGTCTGCTTCGATAATTTGGGGGATTTGGTCTTTGCCTCGGCCCTCGCGAGGTCCCTCTCAAGCGATCCCACGATACAGCTGAGTCTTTTGTGTAAAGACTATACAGCCAAGCTCGGCTACCTGCTGCCGGGCATCGAGCAGGTCTTTGCCGCGGATCCTTTCTGGGATCGTGCACCCAATCGGAAAAAGGGCAAGTTTGCCAATTTTCTCAAATGCCTTTTTACTGTTCGGGATCAAAAATTCGACGAGGCTTACATCGTCGGCAGCAACTGGCAGTCGGCACTCGCCATGCGCTTTTCGGGTATCAAAAAAGTCTATGCGCTTCGAGGTAGGAAAAACCGCTGGCTCGTATCCTCAGCGTTGCCTCAGCCGTCTCGGACTGAGCCCGTGGTTAAAGGCCTTTTAAAAAGCTTTGGCCCACTTTTACCGAAGGAAGTCGCGGCCGAGACTTTTCTCAATCCCAAGAGTTTTCCTCACTACGAACGTCCGGGAATTCTTCGCGACAAAAAACTTGTCGTTCTCCATGCCTTTGCTGGCCGCGCTGATCGTTGCGCCCCACTTTCTCTTTGGGGGGAATTGGCGCGAGCTCTACATAAAGAGGGTTACCATGTTCTCTGGACGGGAATCCCAGTCGAGACGATGAAGGTTCGTCAGGCTTTCCCTCAGGAATGGGATGGCAGTCATTTCGTTGATACCTGGGCCCAGGATCTTTTGCAGCTTGCCTGGATCTGGAGTGAGTCGAAGCTCTTTGTTGGCCATGACTCCGGCCCGCTGCACGTCGCGAATGCTTTGGGCGTGCCGGTTCTTGGGCTTTATCTTCCGGGAGAGCCCAAGCGAACCTTCCCTCAAGGCCATGCACCGTCTCTGATGATACACAAAACATCGCCCTCAGAGCTTTCTGTCACAGAAGTTATAAGTTCGAGTTTAAATCTTCTCGGGAAGGCGAATTGATGCTTAGGAATTTTCTAATTTTGATCTTTACCCTGCTTTTACTCGCCGGTTTATGGATGGCGGGACAGCGCTATGGATTGAGTAATCTACCCGGCACTTACGAATTTAAGCTTGGAAATAGTCAGGTCGCTGTGCCTATTCTCAGCTGTATCGTCATAAGCGTGCTGCTTTCGCTGCTTTTTCGATTTCTACGCCGGGACTAAATTTCTCGATGGGGCAAGTCCATTATGAGTCGAAAAAAAATTCCCAAAATTAAAATTCGGGCAAAGGCGACGGCTGTTCGTCATAAGCCGAAGCGAGTATACGCCGATGTTTTGCGAAGCCTCTCCAAGGTTCTCAAAATCAATCGGGATGTGAGCTCACCCATTTGGCTGTCCGGGAAAGCGGAGCGGGAGGAGTGGGGCGACTGGCCGATTCGTCTGACGATTTGGAATATCTTTAAGGGCTCCGGCGGGGAGCATTTCTATAATGACCTTCGGCTACTCTGCTTCCAAAGCGACCTCATCATGTTGCAGGAAGCCCTCCTTTCCCATCGCTCCATGGACGAGCTCTCGATGGAAGGCTTTCAGGGCGTGCATGGCTGCTCCTATGAGCGCGCCGACAAGCTTCGGGATGGGGTGATGACCCTCGCGCGCATGGCGCCTGGCCTGGACCCAAAGCGGGTGCTCTGCAAGTACCCCGAGCCAGTGCTCAAGACCCCTAAGGCAGCCCTGGTCACTCAGTACGCAATAGGCGGCGGTCAGACATTGACCGTGGTCAATCTGCACGCAACGCTGATTCGTACGATTAAAAGAGCTCAGGAAGAACTGGAACACCTGATCGAGCGTTTGCCGATCGGCGATGGGCCGTTGATATTTGCAGGGGATTTTAACACCTTTACGCCGCGATATTTTCGGGCGGTGGCTATGACCTTGAAGAAGCTTGGGCTGGAGTATGTGCCTATCCCGAATGATCCACGAAGAGCTGTGGATCACCTGGATCAGTTATTTGTCCGAGGTTTGATCATCGAGGCTATCGAAGTCGATACCCGCATCCATTCCTCGGACCATTTTCCTATCCGAGCGACCCTTAGGATCGCCCCGAAGGTTTAATAAAAGACTAGAGAAGTGCCTTGATCTTAGCGAGAAGGGCCTTGGCTTCGCCGAGGTGTCCTTTGGCTAGGATGATGTCATCGATGGACTCATTCTGAGTGATGATTCCACGAGCCAGTGCGAGGCAAAGTTGTTCTTCCAGAGGATCTGTAATCTTGTACACAAGTTCGTGTTGTGGCCAGAGGTTACTCTTGTCGTTGTCACCACCCATGCAAAGCGGGATGTAGTGATCGATTTTGATCTTGTTGCGATCCAGATCATCAACACGGAAACCCAATTGACTGTCGTAGCTTTTGATTACGCTGTTCTTCTTGCTCGATGACACGCTGCGTTCGCAGTAGTCGATCTTTTCTGGATAACGTTGCTCATCAGGATGAGTACAGCGAAGACCAGGAGTAAGTTTAGGATCAGGACCGATGGGGTAATCTTTGGAGACTGCGACGGGGTTTGGAGCGTAGACGATTGAAGTAGGATCGGAAGATTCGTCGGAAACAGCTGTTTCGGTGTCGGAGAAGGAAGAGTCGGAAGAAACAAGCGAAGGATCAGATTCGGAGACATTAGACGAGGAGTCGGACGATTCGGATGTATCAGTGGAAGGATTCCACGTATCAACCGTTGTCGTCTTAACCTTCGACTTTGACCTACTCACTTCTGAGCTAGAGTCATTCGACGGTCCGCAAGCAACTGTAAACAAGACTAGGCACAGCGACAGATAACGCATCATCGTTTTTCCTAATAGAAAAGCATTTACGGTGCTTTGTAGAGACGCCGAACCAAATCTTCGGCTTATATTAGAGACACACTCATGATTCTGAATTACAGAAATACTTCAGTAATTAGATAAAGAATACAAAAATATTTATGCAAAGAACAGTTTGAATCGCACGATTATCAAGGCTTTCAGCTTACATAATTGTAACTGATCCCTATAAGATTCAGTTAAGACACTGAAATGCCAGTCGTAAATCTCCTATCTTTAGCGCATAGCCCAAGCGCCTCATTGACATCTTTAATCCCATAAAGCGAAGGCCTGATGACAGGTTTTGCGTGATTTTTTTTCTATCTCGCGTAACTTGTAATAAAGCATTCACGAGGGGCGCTAATGGAATTTTTGTATCAACCGGAAACGTATCTAAGTCTTCTTACACTCACTGCCATGGAGATTGTTCTCGGTATCGACAACATCATCTTCATCTCCATTCTCTGCGGCAAATTGCCTCCCGAGAAGAGAGAACTCGGACGCAAGTGGGGACTCGCAGGAGCCTTTGTTTCTCGTCTTTTATTGCTCCTCACCATCTCCTGGATGGTTGGCCTGGTTGACCCACTCTTTAGTATCTGGGGATTTGAAGTCACGGGAAAAGCGATCATTCTTTTCTTCGGCGGCCTCTTTCTTATGTATAAGGCGACGAAAGAAATTCACGACAAAGTGGAAGGCGAAGAACACGGTCCCGATGGCGTTGGTGGAGCAAAAGTAGCAACTTTAGGCGCAGTTCTAGCTCAAATTGCCTTGCTTGATATTGTATTCTCCCTCGATTCGGTCATTACGGCCGTCGGTATGAGTCAGCACATTTCTATTATGGTAGCGGCAAACGTTATCGCACTGTTCGTAATGGTT
>SEDW01000345.1 GCA_004193325.1 Pseudomonadota bacterium
CGGAGCCAACATGAAAATCTTCTCTGTCCTTATCCTTTTCTGTTCTCTCGTTGCCAGTTCCTGTCACTGGATACAAGGTGGTGTGCCTGTGGAACAAAAAACGGAAAAAATTAATGATCTCCTGACCAAATTCCACCAGTCAGCTTCCGAGGCGAAGTTTGAAGAGTATTTTAACGCTTTTGGAACCGACGCCATCTTCCTAGGCACAGATGCCAACGAACGTTGGACAGTCGAACAGTTCAAGGCCTATGTCGCTCCGCACTTTGCCAAAGGCAAAGGTTGGACCTACACGGCTACAGCTCGTCACATCAGCTTTCCTCAGCAGAGTGAGAGCGTCGCTTACTTTGATGAAATTTTAAAAAGTGAATCCTACGGTGTGGCAAGAGGCAGCGGAGTCGTTGTAAAGGAGCCGAAAGGCTGGAAGATCGTGCAGTATAATCTAAGCTTTCCCATACCGAATGATCTTGCCAAGAAGATGACCGACGAGATCAAACTCTTCTCGTCCAGGTCAGAAGTCGAGACTCCAAAGAACTAACGAAGGACCAAAACCTCTTCGTCATCATCGTCCTTGCCAAATGATGACGATGACTCATCCTCTTCACTCGCGGACTCGACCAAACCCTCGAACTTCTTGCCATGCAGATAGCGCTGCATGAAGTCGATGGTCTGGGGAATCGAACCATTTCTCTCCTGATGTACCGCCACGTAAATCGAATCCATTCCCGCATGCGCCCAATCCTCAAGGCGATTGAGCCAGGCCTTGAGACGGATCTGATCGTTCTTCGAGGGAAAGACGCCCATGAAGCGGAGAAGAAGCGAGGGATAAGTCAGGGACATATGCACCACATCCCTTCTGCCTGGAGTGTCGGTGATCACGGTCGCAAGCTTATTCTTGTACAAAAAATTAATGACCGGATCGAGCAGCATCGGCCCCTGAAACCAGGAAGGATGACGGAACTCAACAGCTAGCGGCATCCCTTTGGGCCATTGCGCGATGAAGGCTTCCAAAGCCGGAAATTGATCGACGGCATACCATTCAGGAAGCTGCATGAATGGAAGTCCCAAGTTCTCACCAAAGCCGGCGAACCTGATCCGGCGTTGGAATCGAATAGAAGGAGGAATTGAGTTCAACCGTCGGATAATGCTTTGCGTAGTGACGAAGGTATTCTGATGGACGGGCTTTCGTAGGATAGACCGTTCCACTCCAGTCTTTGCAGGACCAAATCGGAGCGCCGCAATAGATAAGCCCCCTGCCCTCGTGCGGGAGTTTCAAAAATCCTTCTGTACGTTTTCCCGGATGAGGAAGACTCAGATCCAGACCTTTTTCATCTGCCACTCGTCCGAAATGCATGGGGGCTCTATCCTTACGATCTCAACAAGGGATCAATTAAAGCTGAAGTTGTAGGAAGCAAGAAAGGCGTCTTTGATGAGGCCTTTGTACTTGCCGATCCAGCTGTAGAGTTTCGTGTTTTCAACGCCAAGTGAAGAGTTTTTATCAAGCTCCGCGCGCATACCCAGCGCCATTGTTGGGCCAAAGAGAAGTTTCGAATCATCGAAGTTGTGATGAATCAGACCGAAGCCCGGGGTGAGGTAGTACTCGAAAAGACCAACTTTGATCTGCCCGCGAAATTCCGCACCGAAAGCAAAGATAGCTGGCTCGCCCTCAGAGCGGTCCTTGGAGAAGAGGCGTGCATAACCGCCATAAGCTTCATTTGGGCTATCCACGACGTCAAAGTTCGCTCCCAGCGCAACGCCGCCGCGATCCATACCCGCGAGGATCGAGACAGAGTTGGAGGCAGCCGATGCGGACGAGGCAGACACTGCCAATAGAAGAGTCAGGGCGGCAGACAAACCAAAGCGAGCTTTCATGAATCACTCCTCGGAACAAAGAAAAGAAATATCTTATAAATCAGCAATCCAGCCTACCGCTTCACCTTGAGACGTGCAAGTCATCAAGGTGCGACAGGCCAAGTAGACTCAACGGCAGAAATATAGGTATGATGTTGTTTAAACGTCCCAAATCTTCCCCGACGGAGTTATACCGATGAAACGCCTCGTCTTGCTCTCTATTCTTATGGCAAGTAATTTTGGCTTATCTGCGACTCGTGAAGAGTTGATCAGCAACTACAAAAAGGTCCTCGAACCTTTCCAAAAGAATAATCATCAAATGGGTCAGGGAAACCCTTTGACCACCAAACATCCGATGACGACTGAGCAGTGTCTCGAAAGAGCCAAGTCGGCAAACGTCACCTTCGAAAATCCTGGCTTTGAAAAAATCTGCGGCGCGCCTTATATGGCTCCGCTTTATAATCCAACGAAACAAAAACCGGAAGATGCCAAGGTCTGTATTGATCAGTTTGAATTTCCGAACATCCCCTGTGAATATCCCGTGGTATGGGCTCAGGCAAATGAAGCGGTAGAAATCTGTGCCGCTCAAGGCAAACGCATTTGCGATGCTCATGAATGGGAAGGCGCTTGCGCAGGCGAACTCGATGAGCCCGACTATGCCTTCGACACTTTCAAAAACCTGCCGCCTGAGCAGCAGCTCAAAGCTCGTCGCGCAGCTCACAACGCGGTCGCCAATAAAAATCCCGTTTACAGCTACGGAAAAGAACGCAAAAAAGGCAATTGTGCGATGAACAGCACCAAAGCCAATGACTGTAACGGCGGCGACTGGAAACACTGTGGATCGAACACCTATCCTGCTGGTTCCTTTACCGAGTGCGGCAGTGAACTGAAGGTTTATGACATTCACGGGAACGCTGCTGAGCACATGAACATTCCAACGAAGCCCGAGGAGATGGCTTCCCACGGTGCAACCAAACCGTTGGGATACACCGAGATGAAAGGCAGTTGGTTTATCTGGGACAAGTATCAGGCTCACCCGGATCACTGTCGCTGGCGCGCCCCCTACTGGCACGGAACGAAGATTACGGACAAGAAGAGCCATTCGAATTACCACCTCAGCTTTAGATGCTGTAAGGATATCTGAAGTTGTTCTGGGTACGCCTCGGCTGAAAAGCACGAGTAATAATGAGCAGACTCCTCATCATGAGGGTCTGCTCTTTTTCTTCACGGATGATGCCCCAGTCTTTTATAAGACCTCCCTCTTCCATACTCAGAATTCGGCCGATCTGAACACGTTCTCAGACCTATAGCATAGAGGTCTCAGAGCCATCCCCTACCCCACCCTCCAAAACTATCGCCACCTTACAAAACGCCGTTTTTAAATGCCCCGTTTTTGAGCCTTTTCAAAAAGCGCTATCCCTCGGACCTCGCAAGACAAACGACCCTGTTACAAGTTTATTCCAAAACAAAGTGAAGAGTGGACATGCCCGGGCCGATAAGATTTCTACCACGGCGTTCAACATTCACGGAGATCACAGCATGAAAAAGTCACTCTCTCTTTTCCTCGCATTTGTTCCAGGCTTCCTCACCATGGCTTGCATGGACACATCGAAAATGAACCAAACCCAATCTGCAGCTAGTGATGCAATCGCGGCCCAGGGTCAGGCGACGACCAACCTTTATCTCGCAGACATGGCAGATTCCACAACAGTCCCCACGACTACAAAGACTCCTGACGATTCTGTCAAAGACGATACCAAAGCCAACCGCCTCGCAGCGATGGCGCAAAAAATGTTAGACCGCCTCGATGCTGATGATTCAGGATCGCTCTCTGAAGCGGAATTCCTGGTTCTAGCGAAACCGCTTGATGCAGAAAAAGCGTCTAAACAAACAGCAGAACAACTCGCTGCCAAAGAAGCCAAACTCAAAGAAGTCTTTGCAAAGGTTGCCGGAACAGACGGCCTCCTGTCAGCCGAAGAAATTCCAGCGGCACTGAAGGCTCAAGGCGACCGTATCGGTAAATTCCGCGGTGAGAAACACGCTGGCAAACACGCTGAACGTGTAAAAGAAGTCACCGCCGAAGTCCTCGCGAAGTTTGATGCCAACAAAGATGGCAAACTCGACGAAGCAGAAATTACGGCTCTCCGTGCAGCTGACAAAGAAGCTTGCCAGGGCAAAGGCGGCAAAGGTCGCGGTGAAAAGCCGGTCGACGGAACGGATCCCGCAGCACCAACAACAGGTGAGCCAAAACCAGCCGCTCAATAATTCTTTAAATCAAAAAAGCCGAACACTCGGTTCGGCTCTTCCTTCCTCGATATATCCCACGTCTGCTTCGAATCCGAGGCAGACGTTTCCTATTTAAAACTCGCCATCATGCGGTCGAGCTGGACCTCTTTACCACGATAGAGCTCCATCAACCACTGACCCAAAGCTTCCTGATTCTGAGGTATCGTTTGAATCGGGTAACGCTTCACTTCCACTTTCACACGTTGTCCCTCGGCAGACAAAAGTCCCCAAAGTGTGGGCGGCTTGCCGTTGGGATAAGCAATCGTCAAATCATAAACCGCACCGATGTGACCTTCAAGACCCTCAACGCTTGCAAGAAAGCCCTTGATTCTGGGAATAAGCAGATTTTTGGGAATCGGTAAATTATTCTTGGCAGCAAATTCCTGAGCGGATTTAAGCTTCGATGGCTTCAAACGCGTGCCTTCCGGATAGAGATTAATCCAGATCGGAGCTCCGTCTTTTTTAAATTTCTGCAGCTGATGAACGACGTTCGCGCGATCTCGGGTCCAATCTCTTTTCATAAAGATGCAATCGAGGAAGACCATGCCCCAACCTGGGCCGGGTATATACTTCAACACATCTTTGGCGAAGAACTTCATATCACCGAGGCGATCGTAGTCCCGACCAAAGGCAAGTTGAACAACGATGTCGACGGCGGACTGATGATTGGAAAGCACAACAGCGCTCTCGCCTTCGGGTAACTTATCGCCCGTGATCTCGACGACGAAACCGCCAAGGTTTTTCGCAAGCCAAACACAGTAGGACCAGTAATAGTCGGCCCAAAAACTATTGTAGCGCCGAAAGAGCTTTGGACTCACATAACGCCAAAGAATACTGATCATCTGCATCGCATTGACGGCGAGTAGAGGAGCGAATACCAAAATCCCAAACAGTGCGGCGCGAATCGCAGCGACCGGTTTCGCTTGTGAGGCCATGCAAAAACCTTTTTTAATAAAATGACTGAGCT